>JAHDGW010000337.1 GCA_020631635.1 Saprospiraceae bacterium | reverse complement strand
TTTGATAAAAACCTGGTAGGAGTATATTCGCCTCCTGTTGGATATGCGAAAACACTAATCTCAAGATTTATAGGAGGAAATACTTTTGAATGCACCAATGAGCTGCTTCCTTATTATGAAGGACAAGAGGATTTGATTTTTTGTGGTCAGCCACGATGCTGCGAAGGAAGAATTAGCTATGCTGGTATTTTGATACATGATGTAGCCTTTATGGCAATCGGGAATGCTCGAGGGAAAAATATTTTTAGAAATATTAAGAATGGTATTATCTCTAATAAATCGGGATTGATTGTAGATAACAATGAATTTTCGAACATTCTTGGGAAAGATGGCTTTTTCAGTGGTGATGTAGGCTATGGTCCCTCCATTTATGCTAATGAAGGAAATGGTGTGGTAGACTACAATTCCATATTCACCATAATCAAAGACAATACTTTTGATCAAGGAAAAACAGCAATACTATGTACTCAAGGGAATGACAACCGTTATGAAATTGAGGGTAACACGATATCAAATATGACCGACCAATGTACAGGCGATACTGGTGGGGGCGGTATCTATGTATGGAATACGGATGGTAGTGACATACAAATTATAGACAACGTCATAGAAGAAACCAATTTTGGTGTAGATATCTCTGATGCCAATAACCCTACTGCACTACTCATTGAGAATCTTGATTATGATATCAACACTATGGATGCCTATCAGTCAGGGATAAGCCTCAGAAATGTAAACTGCGCTGATGCACCAGGTTTTATCAGAAACTGTACCGTTGACTTTAGCGTAGATCTACATACATATCATGCATTAAGCCTAAGAAATTGTAATACCATCGATATCTCTAACAATCAATTCAATCTAGTAGATGCAGAAATAGGATACCAATGGTCTGGTATTTTGAAGGTATTCAACTCAAGCAATTGCCATTTTAGAGAAAATGATATCACTGCTCCAGAGAATCTAGATATTGACCTGAGAGGTGTAAATGCTTTCAATAATTTTGATCACCTATTTTGTTGCAATAGCGTCACCGGGATGTCTGATGCGCTATATTTCAAAGGTCAAAATAACGGTATTGCACTCAACCAAAATCATCTAAGCACCACTACGGCTGCTGCGGTCGATAAGCGTGGGGTCATCCTGCAAGAGGCAGAGATCGGGCCTCAGCTCCATACTGGCAATACTTGGAATCTTCAGATGAATACTGCTGAAATTATTGGACAGAATCCACAAGCTATTGCGGATGCATCTAGATTCAGGGTGAACAATACATCTGGTCAATACATTCCTCAGAATATAATCCCAGTTGCCATAGCGAATTCTTGGTTTCTGGATGAACAGGATTTATCAGAACCAAACTGTGTAGATGTACCGAACTGTTATGTAGAGCCTTTCCAGTTTGAGGATCCTAATGATGACGATGATCAAGATGATACAGAGCCACCTGTGGTGGATGAAGACTGTGTACGCCTCTTCCCGGTATACATAGCCATTGTGAATGGTCAGGTATTGAATAATGCATATTATAATCAAAACCTATGGTCAGCGCAGTACTTCCTATACAATCTACTTGCTACGGAAGAAGAACTGTTGGAAGATTGCTTGGAGCTCTTTGAGTTTTACATCAATAGTAATGACATCAGTGTATATCACAACAATGATCGCAATATCCGAAATCTGGGGGATTATACGGAGACAGACCCTCCTGTGGATACTTATGCTAGTCTACAAAATGCTTTAGCATCATATACCGCTGCAGTACAAGCATCCTCTAGTGCAACGGTAGCAGAACTAGAGGAAATAATACAGAATATCAGTACTGCCGCTCAGGTGTTGAGCAGCCATAAAGAAGAGCATCCAAGGGTGATTCCAAGCTACGAAAGCCTCTACTTAGAGATCGAAGCATTACCAGAGCGATATCATTTTCACGATGAAATCAAGCAATACCGAAAGCTATGGCTCAAGCAGGCTTATTATGGCAATGCATCCTTGGACAGAGCAGATATTGCCGAGCTACAAGGGCTGGCAGCTTTATGTCCGCTTGACTATGGCGCGGTGGTGTCAGATGCACAGGCGATGCTAGAGCATCTAGGTGCAAGAAGCTATCTACAGGAGAGCTTAGCATGTGAAGCTCAAGATCTTGATCGGCGGTCAACAGGGATAGAGGCTAATGTGGACATAGAAATCTTCCCGAACCCTACGACAGGTCAGATACAGATCACAGGATTGGACCAAGGTACTTATCGGTTTAGTCTGAATACCATAGAGGGACGAAAAGTCTATGAAGATCAACTCAAAGTAGAAGCTAAAGCAGAGCTAACGACAGTACAGTTAGAAGCTTACCCGAATGGCATCTATATGATAGATATCTATACAGAAGAGCAGAGCATCTGGACGCAAAAGCTTATCTTGATCAAATAGATGTCAAAAAACATTGGAAAAATAACATGCTTCTTTATGCTTCAACTGACTATGATTTTTACTATCGTAGGTCAGGGAGAGAATAATATATGGCTTTTTGGATTCAGTTCTGCAGATAATGTAGATGCTACTTTTCTACAAGATACATCTTGGGGTAGTACGAACATAGACTTCAATCAAGAGCCACCTCATATTTACTATGATGATGATCGTATATGGGATATGGATGGAGCGAATAGCTCCATCTGTAGTCCTGAGGGTGAATTACTGTTTTACAGCAATGGGCAACTCATATTTGGAGCGGAGAACGAGATTATAGAGGATACCATTAATTATGGTCCTAGATGGGAGCAGAGCTATCCAGTATTTCAAGGGGTTTCGATCCCTATAGGATTGACATCAGACCAATCAATCTTGTCATTACCTTTCGAAGAAGATGTATATTTTTTGATTTATAACCTATATGCGGCTGGAGAGGGGAAGACGGATCTTTTAAGATATGCGCGATTAGAGTATAATGATGATAAACCGAATATCATATTCAAAGATTCTGTATTGATGGATATTCCGATATTTGGACAGGGAGTGACTGCTTGTCGCCATGCAAATGGACGGGATTATTGGATGATCATAGAGAGTTTTGATCATAGTATAGGACATACCTTTTTGATCAGTCTAGAGGGTATAGAAAAAGTACATGAGCAGGCCTTAGGGTACAGCTATACGGGAGGTGTAGGGTGGACTCGTTTTTCACCTAATGGTTCTTATTATGCAAGTTGTGTGGGTCATGGAGCACTAGTAAATGGCGAGTTGGTTACTACTTTGTATGATTTTGATCGCTGTACAGGCTTGTTATCCAATGCACGAGTTGATCTTACCGAACAGGTAAT
>JAHDGW010000336.1 GCA_020631635.1 Saprospiraceae bacterium | reverse complement strand
ATAAATGGGATATTTTAGGTGAAAATATTTGGCCCAATAGCTTCGTCGGTAATACCTACCAAGAAGAGGTTGATTTCTTAAAAGACTGGTTTGAGAACAGATTAATGTGGATGGATGCTAATATTGAGAATTTGTAACACTCCATAGATCGAAATATGATAACGCTGAATTTGTCTATCAAATAAAACTCTAACTATCTCATCAAAGTCACTGTACTCGTCTTATCCTCCAGCTCACCATTGATGAGCTGATATTCTATGCGGATCACGTATACTCCTTGAATCACGTCCTTACCCTGAAAAGTTCCATCCCAATAGAGTACATCCGTATCATAGGGAGTAAATGAACCGGTATTGTGAATCTTATTTCCCCAAGCATCGTAGATCTCTACATGATTGATCATACTTATAGCGCTGGAGTATCCTGGCCGATAATAGTCATTATTGTCATCTCCATTTGGACTAAATGAATTGGGTAAATAGACTGTATTGGTTTCATCCACAGTAATCCATACAGTATCCATAGCTTGACATCCCAAGTCGGTCTCTATCCATACGATCACTTCACTGGTTTCTAGCGGTGTCGCTACGATCTCCTCACAGTGGTCACAGAAATCATTAAATAATTCTACATCCCATATAACTGAATCTATAAATTGACCATAACTACTTGCATTATTATCAGCGACCAATATTACCGAATCTCCAAGGTTCATCGTGAAGTCATCGCCGAGATTGACCTCCAAGATAATACCATCTTCTAGCTGGTAAGTATAGCTAGTTTCGCAACCATAGCGATCCATTGCAGTCAATACGTAATCACCAGAAGATAACATATCGAATATAGAATCAGCTTGTGTCGCTCCCTGATTCAATTGATATGAATATGGTCCATTCGCAGAGCTTTGATTATCCAATACAATTGCACCATCACTTTGTCCAAAACAAGAAGGATCGTTTAATGTGGCTTCTATCAGAATACTTTCTTCTACTCCTTCTACTACGGTTGTAGTATCTATGGTCTTACATCCATTAGAAAGATCTACTAGCTCTAGATAATAGTTACCTACCGATCCGACGAGAACAGAATCGAGAGTATGATCACTGAGTAACAAACCATCCCCCGTGCTCCACGTATAGCTATAATTGGCCATAGTGTCCGCAGCTACTGATCCTATCACATAGCTTTGCTGATCACATAGTATGACGTCAGGATTATTGATCTCAAAGATGGGTGGATCTACATCTAAACTCAACTGAATATATTGGGTATCCTTACAGAAATTTTGTCCTGTAACGATCACTGAGTATTGTCCACTATCTTGTGCAGTGGCACCATTATTTCCCACTAAAACACCCAAAGGGTCATACCACTCTACTAGCATATCATCATCAACATCGGTGGCAGTGAGTTCAACATTAGGCACATCACAAGTGACTAGATAGTCTTCTGATTCGAAAATAGGAGGAATAGGGATGTCAAAAACAGCAAAGCTATCGGATGCGATACATCCATTCACTCCTTGAGCAAATACAATATACATTCCCGTATCCCTAACCATCGGGCTTACTGATATGCTATAATAACTATTGGGTCCAAACCACGTGACATCATTAAACTCTTCCAGATTATCGATTACTACGCTGATACTATCATCATTACAAGGAAGGTATTGGTCTTCTATATCAATGACACGAGGCTGCAGATCATCTACTATGTTTACAATGGCAGTATCTACGCATCCATTATCTGCTTCCATGATGAATGCATAGTCCCCAGGGACGTTAATGATAGGATTTACCATAGTCGACAAAAATGCTTCTGGCCCCTCCCATCTAAAATCAACTACGTTTTCTGAATAAGATGCATTGATCTCGATTTTACTTTCGTTACAGCTGAGCGTTCCTCCCGTGAGAAGAGCACTAGGAGCTATAGTATCCGCTTCTATTTGGATCCATTGAGTATCTGTACAGCCATTGATTGCATACGTGACGACTTGCATAAAGCCAGGAAAATTAAGGCTGATTTGATCTGATAATACGGTTTCTGAAACGGCATCGATAGTCCAAACCACAGAATCTATCGCAAGAGAACTATTGACTGTAATATCCAATATTGGCATCAAGCAACTGATCGTATCCACTCCCTCAATCATGACATCAGGATCTACTATATCCTCTATAATCAATATACTATCGATGTAAGTACATCCTGAAACACTCGTCAGCGTCAGATAATGATATCCAGGCTCCTGAGTATCATATGAGTCTTGCTCTATAGTGGCGCCACTAGGCGTTATCCAAGTAGCTTCTGTCATAGGCGATACTATATCTACGGCAACATTGCCAGTTGGTGTATAACAATCTATACTTTGACCAGTGACGTTACCCACTGGATCGATATCAATCGCGATAATTTCGATTGAGTCTGATTGTACACATCCATTGATATTGCTAATTTCATAATAATAGGTACCTGCTCCATTGACTATGATGATAGAATCATCAGTAGTAGCACCGTCAATACCCGTCCAAGAGATCGCCGTAATAGGATCATTGTATACGAGACTTACCTCTAAGTCTTCATCAAAGCAAGAAAATTCTAGTGACCCTATGACCTCTACATTAATACTTGTGGTATCTGCCTGCACCTCTATACTTTCCTGAGCAGAGCAGCCATTTGCTGAAGTCACCGTTACAGTATATATACCCGCATTAGTCACCGATACATTCATCTCTTCAGACTGAAAGTTATCAGGACCTGACCAATCGAAAGTCTCCCCTATATCTGTGGTCATAGTAATCTGAGCATTGGGTTCAGCGCAACTTAGCGTATCACTTTGTAATGAAATACTAGGTAGCGTCCCTATCCTAGGAATTTCTATAGTATCTAAAAAAGTACATCCATTTTCACCAACTAATTCTATGATATAGTCACCCTCTATCTGAGTATAAAAGCTGGTATCCATCGATGAAAATGAAGGACTCGACCAACTAAAACTTTGTAACGAATCGATAATCTCAATCCCTACCAAAACAGAATCCGTATTACAATCTAAAACTGAACCCTCTAGGCTATAGGCTGGAGCTAAAGTATCAGTTTCTACCATCAAAGAATAGTCCCTCGTACAGAGCGGATTATTAACATCAGTGACGGTAACGCTATATAGTCCACCCTCTGAGACAAAGGGAGAAGACTGTGCAGACGTAAAACCTGAAGGCCCAGACCATTCATAATTATAAGGTGTAGCAGTGTTTGCGACTAGCTGGATTGTCGATTGATCGCAGCTCAACGTATCATAGTCATACTGGAAG
>JAHDGW010000008.1 GCA_020631635.1 Saprospiraceae bacterium | reverse complement strand
GCATTTGGAGGTTTTTCACCTATTACTATGTGCTGTTTGTTTTTTTCAGCTTTTTTCACTCTTAGATAAACGTAAAATAATCACTTAGATCAAGGTATGAGATTCTTACCCTTCCAAGTTCTATCTTTTGACCGCACTACACTACAGCGTTGATGCCCCTTTCTTGATAATTGTAAAATATCAAATTCAACTGCGCTACATTCTATAAGAGCAAAATTGATATGGTCTACCGCGTATTCTACGTCATTACCTTTAGTGATAGTACCCGGTGCCTCTATAGTCGTATAATCTTGAATACTCTTACTTGATTTTACCTTTTGTAAATGTTGGGAATACAGATCAGTCTGATCACTAATAAGCGTAGCCTCGGCCCTCATTCTGACTTGTAATTGTTTTTTAGGATAGTAAAAAAGACAAGAAACAAGTGGACATTCGCTAATCTCACGGACTTTTGGAGTACGACTATCGGTATATAGATATAGTTTCTTTTCCTGATTATCAAAATCTCGTAATACCACCGTACGTAGCTCAGGATGTTGAGCGCCTATGGTCCCAAGTGTAAAAAAACGAAAAGGGTGACGTCTATCTACTTTAGCCCTTGTCAGTTCTGATATTGCTGTATCCCAGAGGTCTTTCCACATGATTAGATATACAAATGAAACGGATAGTAGTTCAATCGCTACGGATGCTCGTTTTGCACCAACCCCCCCTACAAAAGGATCGAACTTGTAGGTATCAAACAGAAAATTTATTCATCACTTAAACTATCATGCCATGAAACAAATCACAATCATCATCACACTTGTAGGACTTTGCTACAGCTTATTTGGAAATAATACTCCTAGCACTCATACTGAGGCGCTCAATGTCATCGCACCTTCTGGACTAAAACTGCGCCTAGCACCTAACATCCATTCCGACATCTTAAGTATCGTTCCATTTGGAGAGGAAGTCATTATCATCGAAACTCCTGATAGCAGTACTACCTCGATTGATTACACGATAGGTAATTGGATAAAAGCCGAATATGAGGGTGAGGTAGGATATATATTTGATGGATTTCTTACTTCTCTATCGATCCCAACACAAGATTTTGAGATTACCGATGAGGCTGACGATCTGATCTTTTGCCTAAGCTCATGGGCACAGTACAATCTAGATATTGTGCTCCCTATTGATACCATGAATTATGACAATGGTACAGAAAAGACTATAAGATTATTCGAAGACGGATCTAAGTTGACGACTATTGATCATGATCGCAAATTAGATATCAAGCTAGATCTTACCGACATACGTATCATGGATGCCTATCACTTACTGGAAAGCATGATTATTGACAAAAAAGAACTTCAGAGATTCAAAGAATCTAGCATATTTATTAAGAATAAAACAGGTGATATTGATCGTATCAAAATAGGTCTTGATAACAACATCACGATCAAAACAGCAGAAAACGGAAAAATAAGAATCACCATCAACTATGAAGAATACGGTTGCTAGTCAATAATCCAATTTGGTTTGAGAAGCCCTGCAGTCTTTGGCTGTGGGGTTTTGATTATTTATTGCCTATGTTTTTAAAATCTTCATGACCAATATCTGTTCATTTTAAAGTTTAAATACTCCTTATCAATCCTCATTCCATGCGAATTAATAGAAATTGATACTTCGTCAGATTTAGGACTTATCACTTTAATATAATCTCGCGAATCGATGTCGGCGAAATTTTCCAAAACAACTACCTCAAGCCTTCCATTGAACAGTTCATCCAATAACATTTGAAAAAATTTATGCGGCTTTTTGAACCTTGTTCTTATTTCTTCTTTTACTTTTTCAACATTAAATTTTTCCTTGAAAGGTTCAAGTTCAAATGGTAGTGTTAAACTAATAGTGATGAAATTAATATTAAAAGAAAACGCATGCCTATGATGGACATCATAAATAAAACCATATTCATCGAAGATAACCTCTTCAAGTTCTTCACTTTCAAACTTTATTAGTTCTAATAAAAGATTTTGAACTTGAAATCTTTTTAGCCTCTCAAAATCAATATTAATTATCTTGACCAAGTTGGATTTGGCATGACTGTCGCTATAATTTAATATGATAAGATCCTCATAAATCTGTTTTGAGTATAATTTTATGATGTCTTGTTCATTTCCATAAACCCACTGCTCAAACTGATTGATATTAATTAACCCTTTTGAAAGATTTAAATACTTCCTTTCTACAATATTGAGCTCGATCATTTTCCTGTTTTCAACTTCCCTACCTTAAGATTATTTAGTGTAAAATAATAAAAGACAAAATTTAGTATACACTTAGCTCATCCTCTTCAACAACTTAATAATCTCGGGTTTTTTGCGAACAGATACTGGAATATGCTGATCATTGGTCAACATAATATATCCTCCATCAGACTTGATATATGATTTCACATAATCAAGATTAATCAAATGGGATTGATGGCATCTTACAAAGCCTCTATTACTAAGCAATTCATCATACTCTTTAAGTGTTTTGGTGACTAACAATTTAGTCTTATCACTGAAGTAGAATTGGGTGTAGTTACCCATAGATTCGCATCTAATGATATCAATAATCTTAGCTACTTTGATTTCTTCGGCTGTCTGCAAAACAATTCTTGATGGGGTATTATTGGATTGATGTTGCTCTTTAAGTATAGCTAGTTGATCCCCTGATTGAGCATTCTTTTCACTATGCTTGGCGATGGCGCTTTTGAGCAATTGAGGATCTACTGGCTTGAGCAGATAATCCACTGCTGCATATTGAAATGCCTTGATGGCAAAGTCTTGTGATGCTGTTACGAATATGACCTTACTATTCACCTCAGGCAATATATCGAGGAGGTCAAATCCATTACCATCATTCATTTCAATATCAAGAAAAATAAGATCTGGTTTAGTATCACGTATAAGTTTGGCTCCAGAAACCACTCCATCTGCCTCACCAAGAAGCTCTATCTCTGGGCAGTGATCTTCAATCTCGGCACGTAGACTAGCTCTTGCCAATCTCAAATCGTCAATTATTATTGCTGTGGTCATAAGCTTTATTCCTTTTTGAAAGGTATCAATATTTTTACTTCTGTACTAAAACCATTGTCCTCAGCATTTCCGATATTCAGCTTTGCGCCAGGATATTTTGCCAACCGTTCTTGAGTAAGCCTAGTTGCAACAGATGTATGATTTTCTGCTGTTTTAGTATTAGTAAGACCGACTCCGTTATCGATGATCCTAATTTCTAAAAACTGATCTTGTTTCATAACATTAAGTCTTATCAATCCTCGCCGATCCACGAGCGGTGCAACTCCATGAATAATAGCATTTTCTATAAACGGCTGTATGATCATGGTCGGAATATGGATGGTTGCTAGGTCTAGATCATGGCTTTCGATTTCAAAATCAAAACGCTCCTCTCTGATCATTTGCTCTAGCTCTACGTAGTTTTTCAAAAACTGGAGTTCTTCTTGTAGATTACTCATTTCAGCTCTTGACTGATCTAGCATAGTCCTCATCATCTTCGAAAAGGTACCAATACTTTTACGAGCAAGCTTATTTTCATTTAGAGCGACTAGTCCTTTGATCGAGTTAAGTACATTGAATATAAAATGTGGATTCATCTGCAATCGCTCAGACTTTTGTTCCAATGTCAGTGCCGCATTTTGAGTCCTCAGTAACTCAGCTTCTGATTGTAATTTATCTATCTCACTGCGATTGCGTATCATCATGAGCATCGCGATCAGAAATAATACACCTCCTAAAATGATCAGTGCATAAAAGTATGTTCGCCAACTATCATCTTGAGATTTGATGTTAATCGGATCTGTGAACGCATAGTTTTGACCATCAACTGTTGCACGAAATCTTAGCTCGTCTGACAATGATTTCACCCTATATTCCAAATTGACTAGATTAGTGACAGACTTCCAAGGAGCACCATCATACTGCTGATAACTTACCTCTATATCATCATATCGTGACCAATGGGTAAGTGCCAGTTCTATATTTATAAAATCGCCAATCTGTGCTTGTATCTCTTTATGAAGTGCTACCTCTTGGTCATTAACGAATATCCGCTCTATAGCTATTTCTGGTAATATATCCTCATTTTTCAAAAATTGATCACTACTATACAAGCCTTTGTCTGTAGCTAGCCAAGTAGTACCATAAATATCATGATGCGTATCATTAATCCTAATACCTTCTGGAATGGCTAGCCTTTGCTCTACGACCTCATTGGTCTTTGTATTCCATATCAGCAGAGGATATTCTTTAGTGAACAGATACAGTAGATCTCCCTGTTGCTCTAGACTATAAATCGTCTCCAATCGATCATACAGGGGTAAATATAGCTGTTTCACTATTCCAGCCTCTATGATCATAGGGCCACTCTCCAACTGCACAAATCCTGATATTTCATTAATCGGATCGGGTAATGGTAAGTATTTAATAATCTTTTCTTGAACTGTTACGGGATTGAGATTATCAGACCAATCGTAGATCTCATATTCCGTGACATAAAATAATCGTCCACCGACCAGCTGCAGGTCTTTTATTGATTCTTCATTGAGTACAGAACCAAGGTCTTCTTTAACTAGATTACCATTTTCAAAAATATGAATACCCCGATCTGTAGCGAGCCAAATTTTATTTTCATAACAAATCGCATCATATAAATATGAAAAATCATGATCAACTAGATCAAAGTAGGCATCCCCTATTTTAATCTCCGTGACCTCAGCAAAGGTGATATCCATACCGCATGTGCTCCAATGTTGCGTATATGGAAGTTCAAGATCCTTTTTCTTAAATACCCCGTTAGCATATAGCATCGATCCACCCCGTGATTTTTGAAAAACCAGACTGCCCTCCTCCTCAGAATAATATATGTCTTTGACCGTAGATTGATCTCTTCGTTGGAATTCCTGTGCCCTTATATGGGAGCATATCAAGATCAAAATGAAAAGAAGTATACTATTTCTCAATAACATCGGGAATACCATTAGTCACAAAGTAAACAAAGTATTAAATTCATACCTTATAATTTTACATTGTGCAGTTTGATAATTTTTGCATAATCGTTTTTTGGTTTGAAAAATAGATGCTTAACCCTCAGGAATACTGGCTGAACTTTTGCTTGTAATCCTCACTCAATTTAGTCAATAGATTGGATCTCTGTAATGATCAAACATATCGGAAAGTATTTGATGCTCATGTGGTTAAACTCACTCGTTACATCTACAGTAAGGGTTGCAGTATGACCCAAGCTGAGGATATTGCACAAGAAGCATTTGTACGACTGTGGAAAAACTGTGATAAAGTTGATCTCGACAAAGTAGCACCGTATCTATATAAAATCGGCTATAATCTATTTATCGATCATACTCGTAAAACTAAAAAACAAAGCTACGTCAGCTTTGAGTATAAGGAGGAGAAGACCAGAGAAGATGGGCAATACCTAATGGAAGTAGAAGAGCATCGTCAAAAGATAGAGCAATGTATAAATGGCATGTCTGATGGGGTGAAAGAAGTATTTATATTAAATAGAATGGAAGGAAAAAAATATAGAGAAGTAGCAGAGCTTTTGGACATTAGTATCAAAACGGTGGAAAAGCGGATGTCTAAAGCGCTCAAAATATTTGGTGAAATAAAAATCAAAATTTAGGTAGGGTATTCTCTGATATCTACGTCCTACACATAAGAAGAACAATAATCTCAGTGAACGAAGAAAAAGACATATTACTGTCTCGGTGGCTATCAGGTGATCTCTCTGATGAAGAAAAAGAGAGTTTACAAGAGCATACCAATCTAGATCAGTTGTCGACTAACCTCAAGCTGTTGGAAGACCTTAAGCTGCCCGAACCCAATGTAGAACGTATCTGGGCTGGCGTGGAAAGTGAAACTTCTAAGTCTAAGTCTAAGTCTAAGTCTAAGTCTAAGTCTAAGTCTAAGTCTAAAATACGGGTATTACCTTACCTGATGGCTGCTGCTGCAAGTGTAACTATATTTTTTATCGCATTCACAGTATTTGGAAATTCTGAGCTTTCATATCAAACTAAGGTCGGAGAATCATTGACCGTTCAACTTCCTGATCAAAGTGAGGTCATTTTGAACGGCTACACAAGTCTTTCCTATGATAAAAAATCATGGGCAAAGAATCGATCCTTAAAATTAGATGGAGAAGCATACTTTACAGTAGCGAAAGGGTCTACTTTCACAGTACATACTGACCAAGGCACGATAGAGGTTTTAGGAACTATATTCAATGTAGAAGATCGTGCAGAAGAGCTACTAGTCTCTTGTTATGAAGGTAGAGTGAAAGTATTGTCAACAGATAAGCTTAGTAAAGTGATCAACGCAGGTGAGCAGCTAAGTATAAAAGATGCTAAGCTGTCAGATATCATCAAGATCTCTGATAAAAATCCCGCATGGATCAATAAACTGGTTAAGTTTAATAACAAAACTCTTCGTGAAGTCTTTAATAGCTTTCAATACTACTACCCTGTAAAAATAGACTTTAAGCATAATGTACTTTCGAGAAGATTTACGGGTACCATACCGACAGATAACCTAGAAGAAGCCGTAGAACTCATCTGTCAAGGAATGAATCTAGAATGTGAAGTCGACCATAAAGTAGTACGTATTAGCGCTAAATAAAACCTGAATATTTTTATAGATTGAAACTACATCCAAAGATATCGATACTTATATACCTACTCTTTAGTACATGGTATCTTTCGGCACAATATACTCAGCAAAATAATACATTAGAACTCACAGAATATCTTAATGCCGTAGAAGATCAGTATCAAGTACGGTTTAATTATGATTATGATCTGCTCAAAAATGAAATACGTCCTAAGTCCAATATCCAAGGACCGATAGATCAACTACTTATAGATATTGAAGCAGAAGGTGTAGTAGCTTTTAGGCTTATAAAAACTGGCTTTTATAAAGTGAAACTCCTACCAAAACCAGCAGAAGTGCCTGAGTATAAAATCATATGCGCAACAGTACATAGTAGCAAAGATGATTCTTTATTAGAATTTGCAACAGTCAGTACTAGTGGTCAATTGCATCATAGCACGACGGACGAATCAGGATATTTTAAAATTGAAGGATCATTTTATCCCTCAGAAGAGATATGCATTCAATACCTCGGATACGAGTCAGTCTATAAGCCACTATCTTTTTTTGATTATGGTCACTGTCCCAAAATAAACCTCAACCCAGGTAGCAACGAGCTAGAAGAAATATTGATTACAGATCAACTGAAAAGAGCGCCTGTAAGTATCGGCGACCATACCAGAACTACGGTAGATCCCGCTAAGCTAGGAGAACTTTCTATCAATGATGAAGATGCCCTGACCATGGTACAAATAATGCCCGGCATATCCAGCACGGATGAAAACAGCAGTAAACTACAAGTCCGTGGTGGCACTCCTGATCAAAACTTGATTCTCTGGGATCAGATCACGATCTATCAAAGTGGACATTTTTTTGGTCTACTCTCGGCTATCAACCCTAACTATATCGATCAAATAGATATCTATAAAAGTGGTTTCGATGCGAGGTTTGGGTCGAGAGTATCCAGCGTATTGGATATGAAGAGTCGAGATGATATCACAGATAAAGTAAGTGGCAACCTTAGCTCTAATTTTTTATATACTAATGCTTTTTTGGATATCCCTATCATCAGTGATAAGTTATCCATCTCTGGATCTTTTAGAAGATCACATACAGATCTATTTAACTCCATTACGTTTGCCAATAGTTTTGATCAGGTATTTCAAACAGGTACTGTAGTAGATGAACAACGAAAAATAGAAGAAAATGACCTCCAAGAGATCGTAACTTTGACACCTACCTTGGGTTTTTATGACTTCAATACTCAACTGAAATATAAGATCAATGACCTACATAATATAAAGGTAAGCATACTATCCAGTCATGATTATATGAGTTTTGATAAAGAAAAGGCTTGGGATAATAGTACAGCAAGGGATTCTATAGACCTTACCAATGATGGATATAGTATACAATGGAAAAGCCAATGGAGTGATACTTATCATACCGAACTATCACTAAGTAACTCTAGCTTTAAAAATCACTTTAGCTACGAAGATGACATAGATTCGGATACCCTGAATTATGGTGACTTATACTATAATCTCATTGATCAGACTAATCTCAAGTGGCATCACCAGGTGACTAAAGCAGAGCATAAACTCGCATATGGTTATGAGCTAGAGCGCATCAATACAAGCTCATACGCAGATAGAACCTCAGATCAAAGGATCACAATAGAAGATAATACGTCTGCAGAATCAATGACCAACTCCGTTTATATCGATTACGAAAGTATCGGAGATCAAAAAACAGTATTTAAAGTAGGGGTACGAGCATCTTACTACAATCTCACCAATGAATATTTTATAGAGCCAAGATTGAGTCTACTACACAAATTGAATGATCGATATGCACTGAAAGCCAATGCAGGACTATATTTCCAAACATTCAACCAAATTGAACGAAATAACTATCTCGAGGTAGAAAACTTCTTTTGGAAATTATCTGATGGATCAGAAGATGATCGACTGATACCCATTGTTAAAAATTCACAATTTTCAGGAGGTATGGAGTATCAAGGCAATGATTGGGTGTGGAGTATAGAGGCATTCACTAAGCAACTTGATAATATCTCTAGTCTCACTCAAGATTTTAGCGATACCAATAATCCTTACCAACTTGGCAACGCAGATATTGTCGGTTTAGAGATATGGACTCATCGCCGATGGAATGCTCATTGGTCTAGTATATTAAGCTATACTTTGAGCGAAGCTACCCTAGATTTTCAATTTGAAGAGCCATATGCAGCACCATACGATGCAAGACATCAACTCAGCATTGCCAATAGTTATACGCTGGGACAACTACAGCTAAGTCTCCAATTTAACCTAAGATCAGGTAAGCCTTACTCTCCAGAGCCTACGCTCGCATTTGAGGAGGTAAATGGTCCAGATGATGGTTATTATTATCTACAACTTGACAATCCATATACCCTACGTACATCGATATACCATCGATTAGATTTATCTGCAAGCTATACCATGACAAAAGCTCAACATCACGGTATCAATACCAAGCTAGGTATACAGTTATTGAATATCATGAATCGGTCAAATGTACTTTCAAGAGGCTATTACGTAGATTATTTTGATTGGCCCGAGATTAGTATAGGCGAGGCGGTAAGAAATGGTATCAAGTTTACTCCAAATGTATTCTTGAAAATGAATTTTTAGATCTTGAAAAAATAATCACTTAAGATTAGCAATAATTAATAGATAGTTCTATTTTTGCATCGCTTTAAAAGCCACGCTTCCTTAGCTCAGCTGGTTAGAGCATCTGACTGTTAATCAGAGGGTCCAAGGTTCAAGTCCTTGAGGAAGCGCAAAAAACCCATCTCACTAAAAGTGGATGGGTTTTTTTATTCTTGTTATTTTAGGTGAATTTCTAGTTGCACAAATCATTGATATATCCCAACGCTGGCTTGTATCCGTACTTCGCTGCGGTACGCATGTCTTTGCATGCTTTTCCCTCTTCTTTCAACTTAAGATTGGCATTAGCACGATTATAGTAGGCCTCGGCAAGGGTCTCCTTGATCATGATGGCTTCGTTAAAGTCACCTACAGCTCGTCTATATTTTTCTTTTTTTAGATAGGCAATTCCCCTATTGACGTAGCTACTTGCGTCGTCAGGTTCTATCTTGATATAGTTGGTATAATCTGTAATCGCATTATCATATTTTTTAAGTTTGAAAGAAGTAATTGCCTTATTCTTCACCGCCCCCTTATGTGTCGGTTTCACCTCTATTGCAAGTGCAAAATCAGTATTAGCTCCAGCTAGGTCACCAGTTACCAATTTGGCATATCCACGATAATAAAATAAATCTGGATCTTCTGGATTTTTACGGACAGCAGCCGAAAAATCGCTTATACTATCCTCATATCTCTCTAATTTGAGAAATGCCTTACCACGATTTTTATAAGAACCCGACTTGGTAGGTTTGATATCTATACAAATGCTAAAATCATTGGCTGCATCTTCATAGTTATTTTGCTTATTGTGACAAAGACCACGATTATAGTAAGCATTGTAGGAGTCAGGATTATATTCGGTTGATTTTGTGAAATCACGTATGGCAGCATCATAGTTTTTCATACGCATATGTGCTGTACCTCTATTTTGATAAGCGCTGGTCAACTCGCTATTGATCTTGAGTGCCTTAGTGAAACTTATGATAGCCGGTTCATAAGCCTTTTTTTGAAGTAAAGTGTACCCCTTGTATAAATGAGCTTTCGCAAAAGTAGGATCTAACTTGATGGCACGATTGAAATCCTTAATGGCGTTATCATAATTTTTGAGATTGAGATGTACGTTGCCTCTATTATAATATGCTTTCATATAATCAGGCTTTACCTTTATCGCTTTGGAGTATTCTGCTAGCGCATCTTGATAGTCTTTTGCCTTGAATGAGGCGATTGCTGCATTAAAATGTTGATAAGCTTCATTTTGCGAAAAAAGAGAAAACGTAAAAAAGCAACAAATAGTAAGCAATTTCCATTTTGCGGTGTTCATAGGCCGTAGATTTAGTTTAAGATTACATCAATTTGGCAGAAAAACGAATTGATTTTATCAACTAGTATGAATAGTAACTATAATTGCGCCAAGAATTGGCTAATAAATCGTTAAAATCATATCTCATTTCCACTTTCATTCATAATTTATTTCCCTAACTACTTTTTGTCGGCTTGATTTTTAAATAAAAAGACCGTAAATTGATTGTGTTGTTAATAGTAAGTTGTAATTAATAAAGTATGTTGATATGAAGTTTTTAAATTTTTCTTTTTTCCAATTTAATCGAGGGGGGAGTAGCCTTTCTTCTTAATATGTTGTTCTTGAATTCTTGTTATCAAGATTCTAATATAAGTCTAGAGGATACATTGCTATCCTCAAGAAGTATGTTTGAGTGCGAAGATAATCTCATTGATAATGGAGATTTTTCTATGTATACCTTTGATCCTAATCTACTATGCACTCAGAATTTCAATAATACCTTAGTTCCCAGATGGTTTAGGACTTCGGGTAGTCCTGACTTGTCTTTAATCGATGAAGCTGATCCATTTTTGCTGGGCTGTAATTGCCCTGAAAAGCCAAATCATGTAACTCTAGCGATAAGACCTAGCGGTGGTTATGTCGAATCTATACATTCTGCTACACCTACATTTGCCGATCCTTCTATATTTTATAGATTAAATTTTGATTGTAATGCTAGTAATGTACCATTTAATGTAATTCTTGTAAATAGTCTTACTCCAACACCAGTATTGTGGTCTAACTATCCTGTATATTTAAATGAACAAGTCGTTTTTGATGAAATTATTAACGGCAATGACAGTTCTTTAGATTGTGAAACTCCATTTCAAAACCATATTGTAGAATTTAGGGCTGATATCGACTATTCATTAATCGCTTTTACTCCGGATCTTGAATTTACGGAGACGGCACCCTATGAAATGGATAACGTAATCTTAACTTGCCATTCTAGGTATCTCAACGGTATAGCTGTACAAGAATTAGATAATCTATGTGAATTTACGTTCAGACCTGCCATAAGTAATGCGCTTGGAAACGTAACTTATGACTGGGATCTAGGTGATGGCAATACTTCTGATCTGCCTATCATAAATCATACATATGCTAAACCTGGTACGTATGTAGTAAGTTTGACCATCGTAGATCAGTATGGGTGCTGCACCACAGTAACTACTACGGTGACTTGCATGGAAGATGACCTTTGCCTAAGTTTTCTATGTTGGGAGGATTTTACGATACATCGCTGTGTAAACAGTGTAACGCTAGAATTACCTGATGGCACTGAAACAACTATACCGTTTAGCATCTTAAATAATGCACCAAACATTTGTAACGATCCATTTTTTCAAAATCCTATACCGGATGAGATTAGAGTAGCCGGAGGATATTGCGAGATTGCTTCTCAAATTATTTTTGCCATTGAGCAACTAGGATATAATGTTGATTTCTATCAAGAAGACCCTCGTGGGCTTATTGAATGCATGAAAGGTCCATATGCCATACCTGGATTTTTCTTTGACAGTGAGGTTAAAGTTATACAGGTAAACGGAAATGATAACTGTGATGGAACAAGCGATCCAGGAGTAGAATTTAATGAAGATTGTTAAAACTGACCAATGAATAAAGGCTTAATATTACTTCTAGTTCTTGTATTGAATATTCCCGTATTAGCTTATGCACAAACATGTGATTTTAGTTTCTTCATTTTGGATCAGACTACATTAAATCAGCTTTTTGATGAAAATCAAGATTGTGAAGTTCATGATGGCCCTATTTTCATAGATCAGCCAAGTATTGTTGATTTGACTCCAATGGCCAATGTAAGAGTAATCCGTGGCGATATGTGGATCACCAATACCACATTGACAAGTCTTACTGGCTTAGAGAGTTTAGATTCTATTTATGGAAATATCATTATTAATGACAATGACTTTCTAATAGATTTAGGAGCACTCGAACAACTCAGTTACATCGAAGGTATAGTGATTAGAAATAATACTGTGCTTGAAAGTATCGATCCATTACCAAGTATAGATGGCATCATAGATAGAATAGTCGTACAAGAATGCCCGATGATCAATAAGATCATCGGATTCACCAATATTCACTCTCTTGAAAAAGTAGATATTGATTTAAATCAGAATTTGGATACCCTGATTTTTTTACAAGATTTAGTTTATGTTGAAGATGAGTTTAAAATTCATGGAAATCCAATAAAGCATCTTAAAATAAGTCCTGATATTAATTTTATTGGAGATGATCTTAGGTTGGATGATATGCTAGTAGACTCCTTACCTTTATTTAACAAATTAGACTCTGTAGGGGCAATTGCAATATTTAGAAATGACTCTGTAAAGTATTTTAATGGCTTTCAGTCATTAAAAAAACTAACCAGCGGTAACTTACATATAAGTACTAATGGTTTTTTAAGTATGAATGCTTTTTCATCTTTAGAATATATCGAAGGTGCAATTACAATCCAATTTAACTCAAATTTAAAGTCAATATTAGGATTTAATAGTCTGCTAGAAGTAGGAGAAAGACTAGTAATTTCTTCTATCACAGAATTAGTAGAAATAGTTGCTTTTCAGTCTTTAGAAAGAGTAGATGGAGGTATCGACCTGTCGGATTTATGGTCGTTAGAAAATATAGATGGTTTTCAAAAACTAGAAGAAGCCGGATCTTTGATTTTAATACGATTATGGGCAATTGAAAATCTGGATTTTTTGGAAAGCATACAGAAGTTGAGTAATTGGTTATTTCTAAATGATCTCACCGAGCTAAATGATATCTCAGCAATAGGAAATATAGAATATAATGACCTTGTAAGAATAGATATTAGAGGTTGTTGGCCATTAGAAATTTGTAACTATCCTTCAATTTGTAACTATATTTCTGAGGAGATAGGTCTAACCGTTATTCAAGGTAATTCATCTGGATGCAATTCTGTTGAAGAGATTTTGGAAGCTTGTATCACAAATACTACAGATGACCAGATTGAAAGCAATATTGCTACGATTGTTCCTAATCCATCTATTGGTGCAGGATCATTGATTTTTAATCAGGCTTTTACAGGTGAGTTACAAGTTTATGATGTACTTGGCAGGAAGGTTTTAGAATCAAATCTGTCAGAAGCATTTAGTTATGATCTCGAAATAAATACACCTGTTCCGCAGGCTTTCACAGTGAGATTAGTGGATCAGAACAATACAGTATCGATTTTAAAATGGCTAAGTAATTAAACACTCAGGCCTTAAGTTTATTTATTAAGAATGTTTAAAGAAAGAAGTCTATAACTTTATAGACTTCTTTCTATTTGATTTGATTAGTTCTTATCATTGCTACAAATTGAATAAGTAATATTGTCACGTAAATAAACTTCATTGTCAAATAACCATCAAAATATAGATGATATCAACGCTCCCAGCCGTAAACAAGATCATATAGATCTTGCTTTTCGATCTGAAGTGGCCTTAGATAAATTGGATAGGCGTTTTTACTATGAGCCATTACTTTCTGCTCATCCAAAGAAGGATAAAGATATATCTGTCAACTTTCTGGGTCAAGGCGCTCAAGCTCCTCTATGGGTATCTAGTATGACAGGAGGCACCCAGAAAGCCAATACCATCAATAAGAATCTTGCCCGCGCTTGTAATGATTTTGGTTTCGGTATGGGTCTTGGATCGTGTAGGTCCTTGCTGCGGAGCGATGAATATTTACCAGATTTCGCCGTCAGGCCACTCATCGGAGATCAACTATTATATGCCAATCTTGGAATTGCCCAGGTAGAGCAGTTGATAGAATCCAATGAATTATCATTAATCACCGAGCTTTTAAAGAAATTAGAAGCTAATGGACTTATAATCCATATCAATCCGATGCAGGAGTGGTTGCAACCAGAGGGCGATATCATTACTAGTCATCCGGTAAATACCATCCAAAAACTCATTGATGATCTTGACATCAATATCATCGTCAAAGAAGTAGGCCAAGGCATGGGGCCAGCTAGCTTAGAAGCACTTATGAAATTGCCAATACAAGCCATAGAATTTGCGGCTCATGGTGGGACTAACTTTGCCATGCTAGAGTTGCTTAGGTCTGATCAACAAAAAATGGATTGGTACGAATCATTAACCAATATTGGTCATTCTGCAGAAGAGATGGTTATTTTTAGCAACGAAATTGCTGATCGATTGGGAGATGCATGCTTGTGCTCCTCTATCATTATATCAGGAGGTATCAAAACTTTTCTAGACGGATACTATCTTACACAGAAAAGTAATCTCCAAGCTGTGTATGGTCAAGCATCGTCATTTTTAAAATATGCGCAGGGAGATTATGAATACTTACAGCGATACGTGAAAGCTCAGGTAGAAGGATTGCGTCTTGCTCATAGTTTCCTACAAATAAGAACAAAATGAGTCCGCAGGTAGAACATAAAACCATCAGTGGCTTTTCTAAACTTTCGAAAAGAAAGAAAATCAAATGGATCGTAGAAAATTTCTTCAAAGATCCTGAAAATGTGATGAAGGAACTCGTCTCCTACTGGCACAAAGATGATAAGCAACAGGAGATTCTTGACGGCTTTAGCGAAAACACGATCAGTAATTTTCCGATGCCTTTCGGTGTAGCTCCAAATTTTATCATCAATGGGAAGCCTTATGTGATACCCATGGTGATCGAAGAAAGCTCTGTAGTAGCGGCGGCGGCAGCAGCAGCAAAATTTTGGATGTCAAGAGGCGGCTTTAAAACCGAAATAATAGGTACTCAGAAGATAGGTCAGGTATTCTTTAAATGGGACATAGGTTATACCTCAATAGCACAAAAACTATCCGCTATCAAGCAGCACTTACTAGCACATAGTCTTGATTTGACTAAAAATATGAATGCTCGAGGTGGTGGCATCGTAGATATTAAGCTTAAGGATTTTTCCGATCAAGAAGAAGGATTATACCAACTGGAAGGTACTTTCGAGACTTGCGATTCTATGGGAGCTAACTATATCAAGAGCTTACTTGAGCGCTTTGGACTAGAACTGAAAGCATTTGCCATAAACCATGGATTATCAGAACCTGAGATCATCATGTCTATTTTGTCTAACTATACACCACAATGTGTAGTAAGAGCATCCGTATCGTGCAAAATATCAGATCTCGGTACATTTGATCAAGGCACTATGACTGCCAAGCATTTTGCCCAAAAATTTGCTACCGCAATCAGAATAGCTGAAATAGACCCATATCGAGCGACAACTCATAACAAAGGTATTTTCAATGGAATCGATGCTGTAGTATTGGCTACAGGAAATGACTTTAGGGCCATTGAGGCATGCGGCCATGCCTACGCCGCTCGAAATGGGAAATATAGTAGCCTTTCTCATTGCAATATCAGTGATGGTATGTTTAAGTTTTGGTTAGATATTCCATTAGCCATCGGTACAGTGGGCGGGCTCACAAAACTCCACCCTATAGCAAAAAGATCGCTCGAGTTGTTAGGCAACCCTTCAGCTCCAGAGTTGATGTCGATCATAGCTTCTACCGGTCTAGCTCAAAACTTTGCTGCCGTACGTTCTTTGGTAACAACAGGTATACAAAAAGGACATATGAAGATGCATCTTCAAAATATTTTGAATACTCTGGAAGCTACTCCTGAGGAAAAAGAAAAAAGTATTGATCACTTTTCTAAACAGGTGGTTAGCTTCAATGCAGTAAGAGAATACTTGAATACTCAACGAGCAAGTGTATAGGTACATTTCACCTTAACAAAAAACATATATGCAAAAATGAAATGTATAAACAAAAAAGTTATACTTTTGTCGATCTGCATGAAAAACTGACCTTATCAAACAAGAGTTCTATAGTCACGGAAAATTACTCTTAACGGGAGAATACGCTGTATTGGACGGTGCTAAAGCCCTAGCGCTACCTACCAAGTTGGGTCAGCGGATGCAAATCAAAAAACACAGAGGATCAGATCTTATTTGGGAAAGTCTTGACCATAAGGGGGAATCCTGGTTTAATTCTACGATAGCACTTTACGATTTTTCTGCACTAAAAACTACAGACGAGGAGAAATCGAAACATATCCAAAAATTACTCAAAAATTCTGTTCGACTAAATTCAGAATTTTTATCCAAATGGAACGGTTTTAAAGTAGAGACTCAGCTAGAATTTCCTCTAGATTGGGGTCTTGGGTCTAGCTCTACTCTGATAGATCTCATGGCACAATGGGCGAAAGTCAATGCGCTCATGCTTTCATTTAGAGTAAGTAATGGTAGTGGCTACGATGTAGCATGCGCCTCCGCTGACGGACCATTGCTCTATCAGATTACTGATGATAGCGTCAGCTATACCAAGGTAGATTGGAAGCCAAAATTTACCAATCAGCTATATTTTGTGCATTTAGGCAAAAAGCAAAAGAGTGATGACCAGATTAAATATTATACCAAGAAGGTAAAAAAGAAAAAAGATCTAGCTTCTAAATTATCAGATATTACTGATCAAATCATCTTAGCAAAATCTTTATCCAGTTTTGATGCTTTAATCGACGAGCACGAACAAATTCTTGCCGCGGCGCTAGGATATGATACAGCCAAATCCTTACATTTTGCTGATTATTGGGGATCAATCAAGTCTCTTGGAGCCTGGGGTGGCGATTTTATTTTGGCTAGTTCGTCCAAAAGCGCAGAGGAAACCAAGGCGTATTTTACAGAAAAAAGCTTTGGTACGGTAATTCCCTACGCTGAGATGATGTTGGCTCAGTAGGATTTATCGATATTGGAATAAATCCAAGATATACTTAAAAGCAACATGCCCAAAGGTCGATCCCATATAAGTCAAGATACACTTCTTAATTATTCTAAATGGTTTATCTGGATAGCACCGCTTTTAGCCGTATTACTCTATGCTAATACCTTAGGCCACAGCTATACTCAAGATGATGCCATAGTCATCACGGATAATATGCATACTCAAAAAGGTATTGCAGGTATTCCTGAGATATTAGCCAAAGATACTTTTCACGGTTTTTTTAAAGTCGATGGGAAAGCCAATTTGGTGTCTGGCGGTCGATACCGACCCTTGAGCTTAGTCATGTTTGCAATAGAATATCAGTTCTTTGGAGAAAAACCTTTTATCGGACATTTATTTAATGTACTGTGGTATGCCTTACTTGCATTTTTTATTTTTCGGTTCATTATACTTCTAGACATTTTTCAAAAAGAAGCTTATCACAATGCTCTTTTGGCCACAGCTGTGGCATGCCTTTATGTTGCTCATCCAATACATACAGAAGTTGTCGCCAATATCAAAGGTCGAGATGAGATTATATGCCTGCTGCTCTCCGTGATCACTGCCATACAGGTGCTTAAATATGTAGACTATAAGAGAGTCATACACTTAGTAATAGCTCTATGTAGTTTCTTTTTGGCCTTAATGTCAAAAGAAAATGCAATAACTTATTTAGCTGTAATTCCCATAATCTTATGGTTTTTCAGAAAGCTAAATTTAAAAAATATAATAGGAGTATTTGCAAGCCTATTGATACCAACTATTGCTTTCCTCGTGATCCGATTTTCTATATTAGGAATGGATCTCGGTAGTGCTCCTATAGAACTCATGAATAATCCATTTATCAAAGTCGTAGATGGAGTATATATAGACTTCACCACATCCGAGAAAATTGCATCGATACTCTCTGGTCTAGGAAAGTACATCCAACTACTGATTTTTCCTCACCCGCTTACGCATGATTATTATCCACGATATTTTAATATAGTAGGTCTGATGGATATAAAAGTCATTGCTATTGGGCTTATATATATCGCAGCTATTGTGGCAATGCTCAAGTATTGGAAATCAAAACCCGCTATCTCTTTTTGTCTATTTTACTTTATGTCAACGCTTTCTATCGTATCCAATATCGTATTTCCTGTAGGTACACATCTTAGCGAACGATTTCTCTTTATGCCATCTCTTGCTTATTCACTGGCCTCAGGATTATTACTCATATGGATGATCAAAAATAGACCATGGGACAAAATTGCTTTGACTATTTTCTTACTTACTACCCTACTCTATAGTGTCAAA
Source organism: Saprospiraceae bacterium (assembly GCA_020631635.1). GTDB lineage: Bacteria > Bacteroidota > Bacteroidia > Chitinophagales > Saprospiraceae > JAHDGW01. The sequence goes on along the minus strand of JAHDGW010000008.1, from coordinate 9,739 downwards.
ACGATAAGTCGAAATTTGACTTGGAAAAATGATTTTACGCTATTCACTACAGACGTGCATACGAGTACCAATAGTGCAAAGGTTCTCAATGCTGCCGGTGGAGCTTTGGTCACGGAATCCGCTAATGAAAGCAATGAAAGAAAAAAGCAACAAATGCTGATAGAAGCTGATGGGTATTTGAAACGTGCCATCAGTATACATCCCAATTATAAAAATGCTCATCTGCTATTAGGCAATACCAGCTACTATTTGAAAAAATATGAAGAGGCCGTCAATCATTATGAAAGAGCATTGCAACTAGACCCTTCTTATCAAGATGCAATGAATAATCTGGCCGTTGCATTACGGGATGCCGGACGTATCCGTGGCGAACAAAAAAATGACCTGCAAGGAGCAATTCGCTATCTTGAACGAGCAGAACAAATCTCTAAAAATGACTATGAAATCTATAGATTGCTGGGAGTAGCATATGGTGTAAGCCAGAATCATATCAAAGCTATAGAGTACTTTAAAGCAGCCTTAAACCTACAGCCTGATCTCGCAGCAGCTTATCGTAATCTCGGTACCGCTTATAAAAATGCTGGAGATGAAGAGAATGCTCAAGTGAACTTTCAAAAAGCTCAATCTATCGATCCTAATGCACTTCAGAATTAATAGCATTTATAATTATGCTAACAAGACTTTAGCATTATGCATTTTACTCTTCAAATTGTATAGCTTAACTTGGTATTATGAAATATTGGTTTCTTGTATGTGCGGTTTTTTTTTCGACTATAGCCGATAGTCAGTTATCGGAATCTATCTGGGTAGATAGCTTAATGAATAGTATGACGCTTGATGAAAAGTTAGGTCAATTATTCATGATCAGAGCATATAGTAACAGAGATGAAAAGCACTACAAAGAGATAGATAAACTCATAAAAGAAGAGAAGATTGGTGGCTTATGCTTTTTCCAAGGTACACCTAAAAAGCAGGCCGAACTTACCAATCGATATCAAAAAAAGTCATCTCTCCCCATGCTCATTTCAGTAGATGCCGAATGGGGTCTAGGTATGAGATTTAAAGAAAATGGATTTTCGTTCCCAAAACAAATGATGCTCGGAGCAATGTCTGATGCTCAGGGCGTATACCAGATGGGGAAGATGGTAGCCGATCATTGCCAGCGCATGGGTATACACATCAATTTTGCTCCGGTGGTAGACGTCAATAATAACCCTGATAACCCTGTGATCAATTATCGGTCATTTGGTGAAGACAAATATAATGTTGCCGTAAAATCAGCAGCATATATGAAAGGTATGCAAGATGGTGGTATCATCGCATGTGCCAAACACTTTCCTGGGCATGGAGATACAGATGTAGATTCTCATTACGACTTACCTATTATCAATCATAACCGAGCCAGGCTTGACAGTCTGGAGTTGATGCCTTTTAGGGCCATCATCAAAGACAGTATCCAAAGCATCATGGTAGCTCATCTCCACGTACCAAGTCTCGATGATCGAAAAAATAGAGCCACCACTTTATCCGAAAAAACAGTGACTTCTTTGCTCAAAAATGAGTTGAACTACGATGGGCTCATCATTACAGATGCACTAGATATGCAAGGGGTGGCTAAGCATTTTGAGCCTGGCGTAGTAGATGCGGAGGCATTTAAAGCAGGTAATGATATACTCCTACTCAGTGAGAATGTAAAAAAAGCAAAAGCAGCTATCATCAAGTATATTGTCGAAGAAAAGCTATCAGAACAACGTGTCAATGAAAGCGTCAGAAAGATCTTAATAGCAAAATACCGTCAAGGTCTATACGCTACACCCATCATCGAAAACCCTGAAAATCTAGAAGCAGAAATCAAGAGTTGGAAAGCACAAAATATACGTCAGTCACTCATAGAGTCATCATTGACCTTAGTGAAAAATGATCTTAAAGTGATCCCGCTTTCTCCTGGGAGCCAAGCCAAAATAGCTACTTTAAGCCTCGGGAGTAAAGAAAATACCGTTTTTCAAAATCGAGTTGGAAACTTTATACAAGCAAGTCATTTTCACTTTGGAAAAAATATATCATCGTCGGCAGCTAGATCGATGATCAAACAACTATCGAGCTATGATCAAATCATCGTAAGCCTACATGATCTCAGCCAGTATTCGAGCAAAAACTTTGGACTTACACCATCCATGCTCAGTATGATAGAAGATCTAGGTAAAGAAAAAGAAGTCCTCTTAGTTCATTTTGGGAGCCCTTATGCCTTAAAGTATTTTGACTCTCTAGAGACCGTTCTTGTTGCTTATCAAGAAGATGAAGATATCCAAGATGCTGCTGCACAGGCGCTATTTGGTGTTACTGAAATCAATGGCAAACTGCCCGTCACCGCCAGTGAGGTTTATCAAGTAGGATTGGGTTTATATAGTCCTTCAATAGGAGTTTTGGGTTATGCTAGACCAGAATATGTACAACTCTCCGCTGACTCTCTAATGGCAATAGATACGATCATCTCGGAGATGATTGAAGAAAAAGCAGCACCAGGATGTCAAGTACTCATTGCTAAAAATGGACGCATAGTCCATCATGAGGCTTATGGTTACCATACTTATGATAAGAAACGTAGAGTAAAACTTGATGACTTATATGACGTAGCTTCCGTCACCAAAACCCTAGCAACTACGATCTCTACCATGAAACTCGAAGAATCAGGACAGATACAACTTGAAGATTCACTCAGTCAGCATATTGCAAATCTAGATACCTGCCAGATCAGAGGTCTACAACTAAGAGATGTACTCGCTCATCATGCAGGTCTTAGAGGGTGGATTGCATTCTACGAATCTACCATGACGGATGACAAAAAACCTCAATTAAATGATACATTTTACAGGACTGCAGCTGTGGATAGTTTCAATATTTTAGTTGCACCAAAAGTATACCTACGCGATGATTATAGAGATAGTATCTGGCATCGTATACATACGTGTAGTATACGAGATACCAATGACTATAAGTATAGCGATCTAGGCTTCTATATGCTAAGTGAGATCATACAATCGAAGACTGGACAAGAACTGAATGACTATGCCCATAATACATTTTATAACCCTCTGGGACTTCAGCATACGACTTTTAAACCGCTAGAAAAGTTTCCTTCAAAACAGATAACACCATCAGAAGACGATACATACTTCCGTATGCAAAAGATACAAGGATATGTGCATGATATGGGGGCAGCTATGCTAGGGGGAGTATCTGGTCATGCTGGTCTTTTTTCTATCAGCAAGGAGCTCGGAGTCTTAATGCAAATGCTACTCAATGGCGGTCATTATGGAAATCAACAATACTTGAGACCAGAAACGATATTGAAGTATACTACGCGGCACCCCAGATCTACACGTCGCGGACTCGGTTTTGATATGAAAGAACTTGACGAAGATAAGACACTCAATATTTCTGAAAAATGTAGCCCTTCTACCTTTGGGCATTTGGGTTTCACAGGTACATCGGTGTATGCTGACCCTGAGCACGACATCATCTACATATTCTTATCTAATCGAACTTACCCTTCCATGGAGAACAGAAAATTTGGTAGAAATGAATATCGCCCAAGAGTGCAGACGGTGATCTATGATGCCATGATTAAAAAAGACTAGACCATGCCTCTGTCATGTCCATACTGTGAATCGTCGTACTATAAAGAAGTAGGTGATGTCAATAAAGAATATCACGATCATCAATATGGATTTCCCATCGATGATGACAATGAGCTCTTTGGCAGACTTATCTTAGAGATCAATCAAGCTGGGCTTTCTTGGACCACCATACTCAATAAACAAGAGAATTTTAGAAAAGCATACTCGGAGTTTAATATCCATACGGTAGCTCATTATGATGAAGAGGAACGAGTACGTCTATTAAGTGATGCTGGTATTATCAGGAATAAACTTAAAGTAAATGCTGCGATCCATAATGCACAAGTGATCTTGGGATTACAAAAAGAGTACGGAAGCTTCCAAAAATGGCTAGATCACCATCATCCTAAATCAAAAGATGAATGGGTCAACCTATTTAAAAAGACATTTAAGTTTACAGGAGGGGAAATCACGAATGAGTTTTTGATGAGTAGTGGATATCTCAAAGGAGCTCATGGAGAGGATTGTCCTATCTTTAAAAAGATATCTAAACTCAAACCTAAATGGCTGATGAAATAACTATGTAATGGTCATGAAAAGGGTTAGAAAATATATCGTCATGTTAGTTTTGCTCTATAGTATGAGTGGTCATGGCCAGAGGTATATCAAGTTTTCCCATGTCTTTCATCCGACAAAAATGGAAGCCTTATACGAAGGCTATTTTCAGCTTCAGCTCATACCCAATAAACTACCTAACCAAGAGGTAGACAGTATCAGATTTTCAAAACAACCTTCTGAGTATAAGAATATCGAAGGTATGCTATATGCTAGATGGAATATTGAAGATATAGTTATCGGTGAACCTATCACTACAGATACTTATGTAAAGATTTACCACTACGATCTGGCATTAGCGAAGAAAAAAAGTAGCCCCGACATCGACAGTATGGCATATGAGCTTTATACAAAGGATGAAAAACACTATCAAACTTGGAGAAGAAAAATCAAAAGACAAGCTAAAAAACTACGAGACACTTCGCGACTAGCTACCGTAGAAAATATATTCGATTTTGTGAAAGGTCATCTCGCCTATAAGATTTTTGAAAATCAAAATAGGAGTGCCATTTTAGCTTTCGATCAAAAGGAAGGCGATTGTACCGAATATTCTGAGCTGATGATTGCTCTCTGTAGATCTTTGAAAATACCTGCACGTATCGTTTCTGGGTATACCTTAGGTAAAACTAGTTCTCCAGGTTTTCATGACTGGGTAGAAGTATATTTTGACGATTTAGGATGGGTGCCCTTTGATCCTACCTTTGCTGATCATGAATCCTCTACCACTTTTGAAAATATGCAAAATGTCTATATCTACTCCAATGATTCAAGAACAATGAATAAATGGGTAAACTGGTATCGGGGTAACCAGAATAGAACATTTGAATATCATGTCAACTGCTGGGTTAGCAATTTACAATACATAAAATATCGTAAGGCACGAATACTCTACGATAAAAATGAATTGATAGAATCCGAAAAGCTCTTTGATGAGATGATACTAGAAACTCCAATTTACTCCTCTTATCATCGTTACAAAGGAATGATCAGAGCAAGAAAAGGAGATTTTGAAACAGCCCAAAAGAACCTTCAATTTGCAATGAAAATTGCTTACGCGGAGGAAGATAAACGTCTATGCTTTTATGCGCTAGGCAATTACTACGCGATGATCAATAGAAAAGAAATGGCTGTATCACATATTGCTAAATCCATCGATCTAGGTTTCAAAAATTATAATGCGATGAAAAGTGATATTGATCTCATCAATATCAAAGATTCACCAGAATTCAATGCATTATTGGATAAAATAAAGCCTGATTAAGCCGAGTGATATAAGTATAGCATCGCAATAGGTCTTATATTCACGGTTATAAAACGTTACATATCCAATCCATCACCTATCATATAGCCAAACGATATCTCTTCTCAAAGAAGTCTACCAATGCGATCAACCTCATTACAGGCATCAGCGTATTGGGTATAGCAGTAGGAGCAGCAGCACTGGTGATCGTCTTGTCTATTTTCAATGGATTTGAAGGATTGCTCAGTGGTATGCTCAATAATTTCAATCCCGACCTAAAGATTGAGATCAAGGAAGGTAAGTTTTTCAACTATAAAGACGATCAACTATCCAAAATCAAACTAATTAATGGTGTTGCCCATATTTCAAAAACACTTGAAGAGGTAGCGTTTTATGAGTACGAAGGCACCACCAAAGTAGGTATTATCAAAGGTGTAGATCAGGCTTTTGCGCAAGTCACCACCATAGATAGCGCAATGAATCGTGGACAATTCGTTCTCAAAAATGGAACGATAAATTATGGAATACTTGGTAATGGCCTTTACTATAATTTATCTGCCTCTATAAGAGATAGGATCACTCCCATCAAGGTATACATGCCCTACAAAAAGAAAAAAAAGTCATTGCCTGGAAAAGATTTTAAATCAATGCTTATTTACCCAAGTGGTACATTTGCCGTGCAATCAGAAGCTGACAACCAGTATGTAGTAGCTTCTTATGACTTCGTCAATAAATTGATGGATGCTGATGATCAAGTAAGTGCTTTGGAAGTCAAACTATCAGGAGAAGTAAATGTGAGTGATGTCAAAAAAGAGATCCAAAATATACTTGGCGAAAGCTACACTGTAAAAGATCGCTATCAGATGGATGAGGCTTTTCTGAAACTGATGAATATTGAAAAATGGATTAGCTTTTTGATCATTAGCCTTACCCTCTTATTGGTAGCATTTAATCTAATCGGAGCATTGTGGATGATCGTACTAGATAAACGAAAAGATATCTCTATACTCAAAGCGATGGGTATACAAGAAAATGACCTTAAGAAGATATTTCTTTATCAGGGTACATTGATCTGTTTGATCGGTTTGGCAATTGGTATTTCACTATCCGTGATATTCTACTTTTTACAGAAAAGTTTTGGCCTCATACCTATACCGAATGGTTTTATCATAGATTCATATCCAATGCAACTAGAGTTATTGGATGTTATCATTGTATTTATTACCGTAATAGTCATTGGATATTTAGCATCTTTGCTTCCTGCAAGTAAAGCAGCTAAGATCGAACAATCGATTCGAACCTAAAATAAAAATATCTTGGAAGATTGGGAAATAGACTTCGAGTGGCTCAAAGTTAGACATCAAGTAAAGGATGCTATGGGTAAGAGTGATTTACCTGACCTACGAAGTATTCTTTTTTTGATAGGTATACAAGAGCTAGGACAAATACATAGAGAATTTACCAAAGAAGAAAAGCAAGATCTTATGCATATCGCCGTATGCACTCTGCTAGAAGAAGATGACTACTACGAGTTTATCGGTAGAGATGAGGATGGGTGGCCTCACTGGCGATCCCTAGGGAAAGCTCCTGAAAAAGGAATCGATGTGCAAGAAAAGCTCTTGAAATCAAAAATCATCAATTATTTTAGCAGTGCAAAACTCAATTAAAATAGACATACTATGAGACATACTATACCTTTAATCATCGTCTGCATCACCTTACTCCTTGCTTGTAAGCCCAGTGGACCACGGATGGCGGCTATCGAAACCGAATTTGGTACCATGAAAGTTGAACTATATGATGAGACTCCTCTACACCGAGATAACTTTATCAAACTAGCTGATGAAGGATACTACGATGATTTGCTTTTCCATAGAATCATGCAGGGATTCATGATCCAAGGCGGAGACCCAAAATCTAAAAATGCTGCTCCGGGAGCACGACTAGGAATGGGAGGACCAGGATATCTAGTAGATGCCGAAATAGGTGCACCTCATTTCAAAGGATGTCTGGCGGCAGCACGTACTGGTGGAGCAAGTAATCCACAAAAAAAATCATCAGGATCGCAGTACTACATCGTGCAAGGTAGACCTCAGCAAAGAGCTAGTCTTGAGCGCATGGCACAATCAAAAGGATTTACATATAATGAAGCTCAGATCGCAAAATATGAGAAACTAGGCGGCACCCCAGGACTGGATGGTGACTATACTGTATTTGGTGAAGTGGTCGAAGGATTAGAAATTATAGATAAATTGGCTGCCGTAGAGACTGATTCAGCAGATAGACCGTTAATAGATCGTAAAATGAAAGTCAGAATGCTGAATTAGCATAGATGACATCCATTGTAATTTTAAGATTATTTTACCTTTGACACTACTTAGTGTATAATTAACATTATGAGGCACGTAATTTGGTTTTTCTGTATTGCACTATTGGCATCTTGTGCAAAACCTATTGCTGATTTTGCTTATAATAAAAGCGGTGCGGTAGCTCCAGTAAGTGTTGATTTTAGTAATAATTCTAAAGAAGCAGAAAGCTATATTTGGGATTTTGGTGATGGTAATAATAGTACTGACGAAACACCAGACCACAGATATACATTATCGGGCAACTATACTGTAACATTGATCGCTAAGAAAGGTAATAAAACTAACAAAACGACAAAAAATATACTTGTGGAAGCACCAAAAACTTGTCTCATAGAAATGGAAACATCCGTAGGTACGATGACTATCGAGTTATCGGATCTTACACCGAAACACCGCGATAACTTTATCAAACTGGCGGAGGAAGGATACTATGAAGGTACACTCTTCCATAGAGTGATTAAAGGATTTATGGCTCAGGGAGGAGATCCTCAGTCCAAGGGTGCATCGCCAAGTCAGAGACTAGGCACAGGAGGACCAGGGTACACGGTAGAAGCAGAATTTACCAATGAACTTGCTCATGTTAAAGGAGCCTTAGCCGCTGCGAGACAAGGTGATGCTGTCAATCCAGAAAAAAGAAGCTCTGGATCACAATTTTATATCGTAGATGGCCGTGATGTAGATGAAAATACCCTGAACAGAATGGAAGCTCAGACGGGAGCAATATATCCTGCAGAGGTACGCGATCAATATTTAGCCAATGGAGGTACTCCATTTCTAGATCAAGGCTATACTGTATTTGGTCAAGTGACCAAAGGATTGGATGTATTAGAAGAAATCACCGCTATCCCTACTGATCAAGCGGATAGACCAAGAGAAGATGTCGTTATCCAAAAACTTACGGTTATCAAATAAGCAATGCAGCGAATACTAGGAATCGATATAGGAGCGACAGGGATAAAAGGCGCTATGGTTGACCTACAAAAAGGTGAATTATGTACAGAGCGCATCAAATATAGTACTCCAAAACCTGCAACAGCAGAAGCCTTTGTACCCGTCATTAAGCAACTTATAACTGATTTTAATTGGGAAGGACAGCCTATAGGCTTTGGTTTCCCTGCGATAATCAAAAATGGAACTGCTCATAGTGCCGCAAATATTGATAAAAGCTTTCTAGGTTTTAATCTTAAAGAGTACTACGATGCTCAGCTCGGTTGTGAAACTTTCTTTATCAATGATGCTGATGCTGCAGGTATTGCAGAAATGGAATTTGGCAAAGGGAAAGATATAAAAGATGGTGTGGTGATCTTACTGACTTTAGGTACAGGTATAGGGTCGGCTGTATTCAATGATCGAGTACTTTTACCTAATACTGAATTTGGTCACCTCAAGTGGAAAGATAGTATAGCCGAAAAATATGCGGCCAACTCCGTACGAGAAAACAACGATATGAAGTGGAAAGAATGGGGACCACGGCTCAATGAAATCGTCAAGCATATTGAATTTATATTTTCTCCCGATCTGATCATACTAGGTGGCGGAGTCAGTAAGAAATTTGACAAATACAAAGAATACCTTAATCCTAGCTGTGAGATTACCGCAGCTACACTGCGTAATAACGCCGGTATAATAGGGGCTGCCATGGGTTACGAATTACTCAGTCGAAAGATCGATCTCAGTGATGCGGTGGTGTAGCTTACCTAGTTAAAATCATTAATTCCTATTTTGACTACATAGATTAAAACAGATAATAGCTGTGCTATTCCTGACCAATAAATTCAATCTCATAAATTGGTGAAACCTGATCAACTAATATATTACCGTTGGTTGCAAATAATATTGGTTGATCATAGAATGCACTAATGCTAAGTACGTCCATTCTCTGTTTCGGTGAAAAAAAT
>JAHDGW010000335.1 GCA_020631635.1 Saprospiraceae bacterium | reverse complement strand
AAATCATCTTATCCGCCATTTTACATTGTAAATGGTATTAAATAATATTGCAAAAATGTAAATAAAAAAAGGCCTGCGAACGCATCGCAAGCCTCTATATATTGTGGAATTATTATCTCAGATCTTATCCTTCCGAACCTAATACTGTTCCAGAAGCCCCAGCATTCATATTCACTAATATTGCTGTAATGATGCACAATGCAAAAAGGATAATAGCAAGTACCCAAGTCAACTTCTCAATAAAGTCTGTTGACCTCGCGGCACCTAACATTTGGTTAGCTCCCTGACCACCAAAAGTACTGTCTACTCCACCACCTTTAGGGTTTTGGATGAGTACCACGAACATAAGTAGTGCACAGTCTATTACTGTAAGTATGGTCATCAAAGGAATCATAACTCTAGTTTTTGTTTGATTTTCTCAATTTCGGCTGCAAAGAAACTATTTTTTTCAGGAAATATCAAACTCAACTTGGAATACATTTCTTTCGCCTCTTCTAAATGCCCTTGTGCTACCAAAATAGCGGCTAACGGCTCAGAGACTATATCCTCTTGTTTCTTGATACTTTTGTTTGCTAATTCATGGGCCTTTGATGCCTTTTTAGATTTCTTTTTTCGCTTCTTTTTCTTTTTTATTTTTCCTACGGTGCCTTCATTTAGATCACGATATGGCTCTGAATCATCATATTGTTCCCTAAGCTCCAGGAGCCATCTGGTATAAGGCGAATTTGGTTCTGAAGTAATCAGAGCATGCTTTTTATTGGCTTTCTTACTAGACTTTTTTTTCGCCTTTTTGTCAGGATTTTTGGACTTATCCTGATTTTTATTCACTTTTTTAAGTTTCTTTTTCTTTGCCTTTTTAATCTCTTTATTTTTATTTTTTGGGCTACCCTCTTTTAGCTTATTTTTTTTATACTTTTTCTTACTCTTACTTTGGTCAGATTCCTTTTTAGTCACTTGGGGTTCACTGACCAAAATTTCATTGCTATGATGTTTCCCATTTCCATTGACAGCTATAGCTGAATTTTCAATACCCAATACCTCTATATCAGACTGTGGTAGTGAAGCGATGACATCCTCGAGGTCTGCATCATCCTCTACTTTATCAATTGGCGGCTCGTGCATACTTGAGTCATCTACTGCATCGGGCACCACATAAATATTGACATCTTGCAATACTTCATAAAGTCTCCTCCTATCATTGGTTGATGCCGTAGCCCGATAATAAGGCTCCATATCATCGCGCAGTCCTAGCTGCTCACATTTCTTGGCAAGTAGAATCTTAATATTTTCTGCATAGGGATATTGAAGACTCCATTCCTTTAGGCTATCTAAAGATATTTCAGTTAACCTATCGGTATTTTCAAGATAATAATGGAGTGGCTTACGGGTACTCATTAATGCAAAAGTAGCATTTGTATACTTAAAGTTGCAGCTTAATTCTAAAATGTGATTTTACCAGTTGGTAAATGCTTTATTGAAGACATCTTCAGTCAACTGTTCGAATATCGTTTCAATCAGCTCATCTTGGACAGAACCGAGATCGGTATTACCATCGTAATTTTCAAAAAAGGAGAATGAATTATTCCAAGTATCTTCCTCATTTCGGTTATTGATATATTTCACCTTTACACTGATTTCCAATCTATTGAGTGCTGCAAGACTCTCGGCGGTAGGTGCCTCACTTGTCGTACGAAAGGTGATTACCGCTCCTGAAAATTCAATATCAGGGTCTTGCTCTGTATAGTTTAGGCTAGACTCATTTCTGATTTTTTCACGTAGTGCCTCTGAAAATCTTTGGTCGATATCTCCCGGTGCATTACCCACCTTAAGTTTGAAATCATCTACATAAAATGTACTCACAGCTGCTGGAATAGATATTCCTTTGAAACTATAGCATGAGCTGAGGCAAACTAAACAAATACAAAAAACAAGGTATCCTATTTTATCTATCATACTCATGCTTAAACGCTCTGACCTCATATAAAGTCTATTCCTCAATCTCGTATTGCTTTATTTTACGATATAGGGTACGTTCTGATATCCCGAGTTCTTCAGCTGCTTCTTTTCTTCTCCCTCTGTACTTTTTCAAGGCTCGTTTGATAAAGTCCTTCTCCATGACTTCAAGCGAAAGGCTCTCTTCTACTTCTTCACTATTATTATAAAATTCATCATCTTCATCTAAAATAATGGGGCGATGCCTTCTCCCTTTTTGTGGTGCTTCGTAAGTTGGCGAAAATGTAAAGTCTGACTCCGAACTCCTATTTTGAGCTCTAGATCTAAGTCCCGTAGGCATTTCTAGCTGCGGTAGATTATCGACGTTGGGCATACGTAGATCATTCATACTGACTAGCTCATAGATCAATGACTTGACATCATTGAGATCATTTTTCATATCATAGAGAAACTTGAATAATATTTCCCTTTCCTCAAAGCTACTTCCACCACCACTTGATCGAGAGTCCTGATCCGCTAAAGCTGGTAAATTACGATCTAGTAGCTTAGGAGAAAACTCTAGTAATTGCTCTGCACTGAGTTCTTTATTTTCAGAAAGAATCGAAATCTGTTCCACTAGATTTTTGAGCTCTCTAATATTACCCGGCCAAGAATAATTTTCCAATACCAGTTTAGCGGTATCATCCAATTGTAAAGTGGACATCCGATACTTTTCTGCAAAATCGACTGCAAACTTCCGAAATAGCAAGTATATATCTTCTCTTCGCTCCTTCAAGGCTGGGACGTAGATCGGTACTGTGTTGAGTCTATAAAAGAGGTCTTCTCTAAATTTCCCCTTCTTTATGTATGCTTCAAGGTTAACATTAGTCGCAGCGATAACTCTCACATCGGTACTGAGCACTTTAGATGATCCCACTCTGATATACTCTCCTGACTCCAAGACACGGAGCAGGTATGCTTGTGTATCTAGTGGCATCTCGCCCACTTCATCGAGAAAGATTGTACCTCCATTTACGGTTTCGAAATATCCTTTTCGCTCACTTGTAGCTCCTGTAAAAGCCCCTTTTTCATGACCAAATAGCTCTGAGTTGATCGTCCCTTCTGGGATTGCACCACAGTTGATCGCGATAAACTTATTATGCTTTCGCTTACTTAGCTCATGAATGATCCTGCTAAAAACTTCTTTTCCTACCCCACTCTCTCCTTGGATCAAAACGGTTAGGTCTGTACTAGATACTCTATCTGCTGTGCTCAAAGCACGATCAAGACCTTGAGATCTTCCGATGATCCCAAATCGCTGCTTCATGGCTTGTACACTGCTCATGCGGATACAATTTTTCCTTTAAGCGTTGCTTTCGTCGTATCATCTACTTTGACCATAACAT
>JAHDGW010000334.1:247-3358 GCA_020631635.1 Saprospiraceae bacterium | reverse complement strand
TGCTTCATCTAATGATTTATTTGACTCTACAAGACCTTTATCTACTAATTTGAATGCGTTAAATATTTCAGCTGATACATTCAATGCAAGTAGTGCAGTAAGCACCAAGTACATGATGTTAATCATCAGCTGCCGGGGTTCCTTAGGAATTGACATTATCTATCTTCTTTTTTTGTTAGTTAAAATATAAACTGTCAATACTATTTCATTCCACCTTGGAATGCAGAAAGAACATTTCCGTAAACACCATTTAATGACGCAAGATTTCTATTTAGAGAAGACATCTGCTCCTTATACACTTTAGTATCTTCTACTGTTTCATTAAGGCTAGCCATAGCATCACTTAACTTTGTGTAGAAATTACCCATTCCTTTGATTTGTTCGCCTGTTTCACTGAAGTCCACTTCCTGTAGCGCCTTAAGTGACCCCAAACTTTTAGACATATTTTGAAGCTCATCCAACATACCGCCTAATTTACCTTCTACCTGCTCAGCATTTAGAGGTCTAGCAGCACCTGTAGATTCTCCCGCGGTGAGCGGTGCTATGTTAGCATTGTAAGAATCGATACCTGGATATAGTTTTTCCCAGTAATAATCTTTTTCTGGAGGTAAAATACCGAGTAATGCAAATAGGAATGCCTCCGTAAGAAGACCAATCGTGATCATGATATTACCCATAGGATGGCTCGTAATTTTCATCCATGCACCGATCATTACGACAGCGGCACCTACACCGATAATGAAGTTCTTTAAGTATTTGAAACCTTTAGATTTAATAAAGCTCATTTTTCTACTTTTTTTTGTTTAGTTAATATACATCAGGCATACTAGCGAGGTAATGCCTATTATTTTGAGTTTTGAAAAAATTCTGTTGTTATGATGCGAGATCTAGAAATCATTAATTGACCTTCCAAGGAAAGTAAGAGCGCATCTGAATCCTATGTACGACTTGGATGTATCTTGATATTCCCAATGACGTGATCCTGTCTGCAGGTAGTAACTGATATCTTTCCAAGAACCACCTCTGATTACTTTTCTCTTGTATACATCGGGATCAGAATCCTTTGCATCGTACTTTACGTCTGGATTTAGATCATGTTGAAATCTATAGGCATTTTCCACATAGGCTGATTCTGTCCATTCTGAAACATTACCTGCCATATTGTATAATCCATAATCATTCGGGAAGTAAGCATCCGCTTTTACGGTATATTGTCCTCCATCTTCGGGATAATTTCCTCTTCCTGGTTTGAAATTGGCTAAAAGACAACCTTTAGCGTTTCTTACATAGTAACCTCCCCACGGATAAGGCGCTAAATCTCTCCCTCCACGTGCAGCATATTCCCACTCTCCTTCTGTAGGTAATCTAAACTCCTCTGTATTGGGCTCATCTTCGGCCTTGTATTTATTCCAAAGCTTAGTCCTCCAATGACAAAATGCTTTTGCCTGCTTCCAGTTAACTCCTACTACAGGATAATCATCAAAAGCAGGGTGCCAAAAATAATTTCTTGTAAAAGGCTCGTTGTAACTATACGCAAAGTCTCTAATCCAAGACAGGGTATCTGGATACACTTCTACATCATCCTCTGTTTGGATAAGGCTCGTTCTAGTAACACCTGAGTTTGATCTATTCGCTGCTCCTTTCCAATCTATCCATTGGTAGGTGTAGGTTAATTTTTCAGTGTTTATTTCTTTTTTACCGTCAAATGCATTATCACCTTCGTAATACATTTCTGCCAAATCCTCAGATGCATAATCTAATTCATATTCCCAATCTAGGATTTCATCACCATTATCACCTACTTCTATATAGTCCCCCATGATGGCATGAGCTATAGAGTCTCTTACCCAGTAGACAAACTGTCGGTATTCATTGTTAGTAATCTCCGTATCATCCATGAAGAAACCCTGAATAGAAATAGCTTTCGGACGCTGTGTATAAGCGTGGAAGATATCTTGATCACTCTGACCGATATGACCTGTACCTGATGGCACATATACCATACCGTATGGATTGAGACCTGTCCACGATGGACGTTCTGATACTCCCGTTAACTGACCTTCCTCGGTCACCCCACAACTGCTTAATAAAATAAGTACACAGAATGCACCTATCATTGAAAATTTGATGTTTTTCATTAGAGTTACTATTTATCCAATTTGTTGTCCCTCATTATTTTAGACTTCCCAAATATAACCTCGTTATTTAGAAATCAAAAATAAAATCTAGAATTACTAGAACGTTAAGAGACTTTATCCAAACAATGAACACCTAAAACGGTGATATGGCTAGATTATTTTACCTAACTTCAAGATATTCATATATTTATATCACTAATCTATAACCAGCTTAATTAGAGCTAGAGGTATCTAGGATTATAAATAATCTTGGGTAAAATGCCCTGACCGATTAGACGATCAAGTCTATAATTAATTAATACTTCATGTGAGCCTTCATTTACTCTTTTCAGTGCAGATAAACCGACATCATAAGCATATGCTATGGATAATCGATTAGAAATCTTAGTGCCTGCCTGTAAAACGAGGGCATCTATAGAAGAGGAACTATAACCTCTTATACCTACTCCTCCAAAAATATTGCCACTATGCTCAAATTGCAAGTATAACTCAGTCTGTAGTTGCGCTTTATTTAATCGTGTCAGTATGGAAGGTTTGATAATTAGATCATCAGACCAACGATACTTCCCTTGTATAAATATATTCCAATGGGTACTTAACTCCAATGGGGTGTCATCTATATTGACTACGTAAGAGGGCAATTGTGTTACATTGATCCCAATATCGAAATAAGCTGCTCTCAGATAAGCACCTAAACTCCAGGATGGCGACCAAGCACCTACCGCAATATTATTAAAAAGGGGATCATTATGATTAGGTATCGTGTTTTCATAAAGACCTTCTGGCGTAATGAGTTCATCACCAGCAATTCTTAAGTTGGACATTCCTATTCTGGCTCCTAGTGATAACAAAAAGCGTGGCCGATCTATTATTTTATTACCAGAAATGCTCACTCCGGTCCGCCTAAAATTTCCAAGACTTTCATTTTCCAATGATAAACCCGCTCCTGCATTGATGGCATAGATCGGGCTAT
>JAHDGW010000334.1:0-237 GCA_020631635.1 Saprospiraceae bacterium | reverse complement strand
CATTGATGAATTGATTTTTAGGAGCTCCTACCAAGCCTGAATATTGGGACCTAACACCAACATTTATATCTAAAGTATAATTTAAGCCAGCATAAGCAGGGTTAAAACTATAAGGGTTATTGGCCGATAAGGAAAATAAGGGTGACTGTTGCGTATGACCCGTGGTCAACACAAAAAAGCAAAACGATATGATCAGTAATCCCTTATTCACTTCTTACTCAAAAAAATTTCTTTTAA
>JAHDGW010000333.1 GCA_020631635.1 Saprospiraceae bacterium | reverse complement strand
ATGGCCCGTTCGTCTATCGGCTAGGACGCCAGGTTTTCATCCTGGTAAGAGGGGTTCGATTCCCCTACGGGCTGCAAATAGTTAAAGACCTTCAACATTAATTGTTGAGGGTCTTTTTTTTACTGCCATATTTAATAAATCATATGGCTTTGCATACCCTCTACTGATACTAGAATCTTACTTCAAAAAACTCAATTGCCATAGTCGGATTTTCAAATCTATGACGACAATTACAGGATAAGCCCAATCTTGATTTCCCATAGGGTAAAAGAAACGTAGCCAGAAATGAGACGCTCCACGATAATTATATGAGAAGGCCAGTACCTAAATGTGAAATTTTTGATCCTTAATTATATGCCAAAACTTCGTTATTAGGATCGTACTATTACTTAGACCTAATCTTAACTCAACTATAGTCATCACTATGGGAAAGGCAGAAACGGCAGTCTAGTGCCATATTTTGAAACTAACAAGAGTGGTAAGTCGCCGTGCCAACTAAATGGGTATATTTCTACTAATAAATTATTAGGTGATAAATGCCAAGTTTATTTAAACCAAACCATTCAAAGTAGAAGTGATTTAATATATCTTAAAAGCATATTAGGGTAAAGTGGAGAAGTAAAGTCTACTGCTTTATTTCCGTACCGTCAGCCTCATAAGTCTTAGAGCCTTTTGTAGATGGAGCGGGAAGACCAAATTTTGGTAGGGGTGGTGCCCCTATTTTATAACCGATAAATAAGCCTGTAAATAAATACCAATCCTTATCTGAGGGATCTCCTCTTCCTGTACCTGTTGAGACATTTACAGGACTAGACCCAAGGTATTCACCTGTCCTATTTGCTAGGGTTGCGGCTATCTGTCCTTGATTCTCCAATAACTCATTGTAAGAAACATAGGTACCACTGACATCATCTATATAGTCAGTAAAAGTTCTTCGTGGTGCAATTTCTACGCCCATTACAATATTAGGGGCCACATCAAATTTTACCCCGATACCATGTGTAATACTTATATCCGTAAGCGCATATCTACTTTTACCTGGAAGGTAGTTTTGACCTTCAGTACCTAGAGGTTGTAGTCGATATTCCTTCCCTTGCCAAGTAGCCTTAGGGTTGAAATGAAAGAGGTTAACTCCACCTACAAGGTATAGGTTAATACCAAATTTATTGAGTCTTTTAAATACTGAATTGAAGCTAATCTCCGAGGTAAATCCCCATTCGATGAGATCTGACTCGAATGATAGGTTTCTTCTTTTACGTCCGATACTTGATGCTTGTGCATCATCACCAGAAAGTGTCCCATATAACAATCTTGTATGAAAACTAACATAAGGGCCAGCATTAAGTCCTACACTGGTACCAACTGCTAGATGCCCTTTAGAAAAACTGAAGGCACTAGGTAATGGGGATAAGTCACCCTGATAGTAGGTTGCACCAGTATACGCTCTATACTCTACACCCTGACTAATAGTGCTGTAAATACAGCTTAAAAGTATTATTATGATTGTTACTATTCTCACTTACATTAATCCTCTTCATCTACATGACACAGAAAATTGAAATCAGCACTATGTCAAAAACCATTTTTTTAAATAAAATTTATATCTATGAGACTATTATAAAGTATTGATCCACATAAACAGATACTTAAAATAGCTAGGAGAGATTGTTTAGTCTTACATTATAATCAATACTGCAAGATAAGCGACAAATACATATATAAACGAGATGTTATATATTTAATTATTCTACCCTAGTTTTTTCTATCATACATCGATTTTTCCCCCTTTTTGATACTAGGGACAGGTATTGGAGCATTTTGGTAAATATGATCAAAGATCTTTTCGTTATAAACCCAAAAACCATCCTCTAGCTTATAACCTTCGTATGACCCATCCGGCACCATAGTTTCTCCTTGGCCGGTGAATTGTCCCATACGTGATATGAGATGATCATGCATAATAATACCTAATCCTTCGTTATAGTTTAGCGTCACGTTTCCATCTACGCTATAGTTAAGTTTGATTCTATTTCTAATATCATCTCTTACACCCTCTTTTTTTATTTTAAAGGCCTCCACCCCAAAAATAGGAAGTCCATCTACAAAACTCAACACCTCTGCAATTTTTATCTTTTCATGTTTGCTATGCCCGTCATAACCAAATAATAAGTATTGGCTACTTCCATTGACAGTATACTCTTTGATTTCATAATAGAGGACGCCGTACCATTCTTCTGGTGACAAACTTAAATATTCAATATCGTCTAGAGTTTCCTTTTGATCTATAAGCTCATAAATAGCCCCATCAGATTGTTGCAGAAATCCATAATACTGATAATCATTGTCCCCTGCAATTATCTGCCATGTGAATAAGCGAAAGCTATTATCCATAGGTTTTTGTATACTGATCCACTCTAAATCCTTGTAGTCAACATTCCAGCTCCCCTCTTCTGAAAGACTCTTCTTGAATGCATCATAGAATACTTGATGAGCCTCTACCCTATGCTCTGGCTTGGATGCATTGATCATGACATCACTCAAAAATCCTAAATCTAGGAGCTTTACATCTTGTGCTACCACGGAAATCGATAGGGACAACGAAAGTAATATTGTGACGAATATACTCTTCATAAGACTATTTAATTTATAAGGTCAATGAAATAGTAACGATCTATTATAACAGATTATTGAGTTGTTTTTGGGGTCTCTACCTTCATAATATTATCCATGACCTCGGGCAATTGCTTTGCGCCTATATCTTTGATTAAGATCTTCAGATCTCGATCCAGTATAAAGATCTTAGGAGTCATATTGACATTATACTTACTCTTAAATCTACTTTTATGATATTTATCTCCCAAGTTTAGGAGATTCAACATGCCTTTTTCCTTAACCGCTTTCCAACAAGAATCATACTTTTCTTGATGCTTGGTGCATATTCCTATTACGGTTACTCCTTTATCTTTATACTTTTCATTGAAGTTAATGACATCAGGCATAGCTTTTTTACAATGACCACAATCTGGTGCCCAGAACATAAGCACTAGGTAATCGCCCTCTATCTCTGATAACTTAACAGCCGTACTATCTTCTTTATATAAAGTAATATCACTACCTGTCTTACCTATAAGGCTCGGCTTTATACGACGAGAATTATTTATCAATTTTTTCAAATTCTTATCATCTACCCAAGGTGCTTCCCCTTTAGCATAATAGTTTTCAATAAGATGTACATAGACCGCATCCATGCCAATGATTTTCATTTTGCCATACCTATTGAGGAAGTTACTGAGGTAAAATTTATAAGATTCAGGAGCTGATCCCATCTTGGTCAGTAAATAATCCATAGAGGTCATGATAGAG
>JAHDGW010000332.1 GCA_020631635.1 Saprospiraceae bacterium | reverse complement strand
ACCAGAAGTATACTCAAAGCTATGGCGTTTTTTAGCTACAGGGAATACCTTTTTATTAGCTTATTTTATCTTCAGTGGAGCAGATTGTGAGTATGCTTTGGAAAAATCCACTATTGTTGCTGCATTAGAAGCGGTGATTAAAATTGTGATTTATTATTTTCATGAGCGGGCCTGGCAAAAAGCACCATCAGGCTCCGTGCGTAAATTGTTTAATAAAAATTGAATGTCACTTGATTGTGTATTCGCTTTTTTTATTATATATTAGAGTACAATTAAGAGACTTACCTCTTATAATCTTTTAATTGATTAATAACCCTAATAAACCAAAAACAATTACACAGATGATGTCCCAAAAACACTCATCTCTTTCCATCAGCTTATAAAGATTAAATAATTGGCTTTTAGGTAGTGCATTTCACACTTATCTCGCCTGCTCACAGTTAAGCTGATTCATGATTTTCAAAATTTAAGGGGTTTTTATCGGGAGTACTTACAATAGGTAACCATCTCTTCATTGAAGGATACCCTTTTTGTAGGTGGTTGTTTCCATGAACAATATGCGTATTGAATAGCATTGCTATGCTCTGTGATCTGTTTAGCTTGTCTAATCAGCTGAGATAGTTATGCCCTAAACGAGCCTTTTTTCTAACCTAAAATCTACATTATGCAGACCCTTATTCCACCTTAGCAGCTCTATTCAGCTTTTTCAAAAACGATTAAATATTCATACTTAACCCTAAAATTCCTAAAAATGAACGTTTTAAAAAACAAAAATAAAACTTTACAGACCTTATTCTGTATTCTTTTTTATACACTTTTCTTACCTCCTCAGGATGTAAACGCACAGATATGTGATCTGGGAAACATCGTGAATACTTCCTCGTCAGATGGTTCATGTATGGGTAGTTTTTATGATGATATTGAGACCATTATTAAAATTGATGAAGGTATTTCTACTGGAGTAACCAGAAATATATATTTAAAAGTGGCCGGGTCTACATGCTGTGGAGAAATATTAGTCAATCCAAAAGATGGAGATGGTTGTCATGAAACATTTATCGCTGGTCCTAAATGCGTGGCAAATAGCGGAAGTTGTACCAGTCAATGTGATAATACAGTTGTAGAAGTTGGTGAATGGTCTAATTGCTCTTCATCTAATTTAAATTCTTGTTCAATACCTGGCATTGCATCTTCTGTAACTGTGAATGATCACTCAATCGTGTTTCAGGGATGGGAAGTGATAAACGGTTATTCTTATTGGTATTATAGTATTACAAGTGGGGCAATGCCTAGTATAAGCCATGTGACTTTTGGATTATTTGATTGTGGTACCTGCTGTCAACTAGAATGTACCGCAAAGGTTGATGATGATGTATGTAGCGGAGAAGACGCAATAATAAAATTAAACGTTACTGGAAACATCGGCATGATAGCATTATCTAATATCGAATTAAAAGATGTAAATGATGACCTTGTTAGTTTCACATTAAATACGGATGGAGATATCGAATTTACTCCTGATGCATCTGGAACCTATACTGTAATGGTGACAGAGGGTACCTGCGAGACGTCTTGTACGGTGAACGTAACGGTAAATACGCCTCCTGAAGACATCGATGATATGGTAACGGTATGTTCAGGGGATTTGTACACCTGGGCGGTTGATGGAATGACTTATATAGCAGCAGATAGTCCAGTGGAGTTAGATTTAATAGATGCAAATGACTGTCCGTATAAGGCTACGTTGATTATTAATGAATATCCTAAGACGGAAGACATCAATGATGAGGTGACAGTATGTCCGGGTGATTCCTATATCTGGGCGGTTGATGGAATGACTTATACAGCGGCAGATAGTCCAGTGGAGTTAGATTTGACGGATATCAATGACTGTCCATATAAAGCTAATTTAATCATCGATGAATTTATTCCTCCAGTGTGTTGGATTGAATTAAAAGATAATGATTGTTCTGGCCCCACTGTTACCCTAGTGGCTAGTGCTACAGGAGGTTTAGCTCCTTATAGCTTTGATTGGTCGCATATACCAGGCTCAGGAGTAGATGAAGGTGCTGAAGTTATGGTAGGTGCTGGAACGTACTCCGTGATCGTTACAGATGCAAACGGTTGTTCCAGCGATCCTTGCAGCTACACCGTAGCTGAAGAATGTGGTACTGCCTGGGCCTTCAATGAGGATATAAGCTATTGCTTTGAAGATGCTCCTGACCTGAGTACTTCTAATCCAAATGATGAATATTGCGATAATAATAATCTACCCTGGGGCTTTACAACTTTAATAACACCCAGTGATATCGCCTATGAATTTGACTTGTTAGAGGGAGCACCAGGAAGATGTGGGAATGGAAGTCAAGGCGATTTGGTCGGGCATGTTACGGTAGAATATGATGGTACAGGAAATCGAGACCATGAATGATCATTATTTGGCAGAGGCACATGTTTGGGTTGGCTGCACACCTCTTCCATCGGATAAACGAGGGAGAAAAGAGCAATGTAAACATAGTCCGGGCCAATTGGGCTGTACATATGATGGTCTTGGTGGGTTAACGAGTTTTGTGATTGACGATTGCAGTGGAGGATGTATTGGTGACGAACTATGGATTGCTATCCATGCAGTAACCTGTGAACTGGTTTGTTCAAGTAATGTAAATCCAATGCTTGCCGACGAAACACCACCAACTATTGAAAATGAGCGTAGCGAGGCCGTCCCATCCACTACTCTTTCAGATATTTATCAAATACGTCCAAACCCAGTAGTCGATCAACTAGAGTTAGTCATAGATGCTAATGAGTCAGGAATGCAAAAGATTAACCTGTACAGTATGACTGGTGAATTGCTTGAGGTAATGGAATATGAAGTAGCAAAAGGGCAAAATATCGTTAAGTTGAATATTGATGCAGGGAAATTCTCTACTGGAGTTTATTTTCTAAATGTCACCGACGATTCAAAGGTCTTATGGAATGGTAGATTTGTAAAGTTTTAGAATGAATATCTTATGACATGTCATTTCACAGTTAGTGTTAGGGTTAAGCCTTAATGCCGCTTAAATAGAAAGGATCGCACAAGAATATTTCAAAGTCATTATTCAAAAGCGATCTTCGGGTAACCAGCGCCGTCCATCAGGGCGGCGCTTTTTTAAGACTTCGATGTAGCGAGTCTAAAATTCATTCCGTCGCTCCATTCCAATATTCATCCGAAAGCCACCACCAAGGTAAGTTGTTGTCCGATCACGTTCATCTAAATCACTATCTTGTCGTCGGTAAAAATAATGCAAGTCAAGATATCCATTATGGAAGAGTTCATAGCTCAGATCTAATCCGAAAAGGACCGTATTCGTCCCTATCCCCTG
>JAHDGW010000331.1 GCA_020631635.1 Saprospiraceae bacterium | reverse complement strand
GACCAACCAAAATAAGACTGGAAAATAGGAGCATTAAGGAAAACATTGATTTGATCTGATTCATAGTTTGTGTATTTTAAGTTTATTGGTTTTAGTGTTTGTAATAGATAAGACGATTGTATTTTGACTATGGTTGCATGGTTTGTATTTATATAACGGAGAAATATGTTTTCTACCTATGATGAGAATCATATTTTATCGAACTCAAGTACATATTCTAAGGAAAACCCATTTTCTAGTATTGTTTTCATACGGTATTGCTTATTTTACAATATGAAATATTGCATCTCCTTTATTCCTTTTCCAGCTGCATTAATGTCACTGATATTAGTTTTAGCTTTTAATATTTCTTCTGTACATGGACAAGGTGCTTGTGGTACTCATTCTTATCGATCAGGGTGGCTCAAAAAATATCAAGCCCAGCCTCAATCATATGATACAAGATCAAGTGTGATTTTATATGTACCATTATCTATACATTTTGTGGGTAATGATAATGGATCTGCTTTTTATGGTGAAACACAATTGCAAAAGGCGCTCTGTACTCTCAACGAAGATTTTTTAGACTCTGAAATACAGTTTTATATTGAAGGACCGATCCATTATATCAACAGCAGTAAATGGAATGAACATGAGAATGTTCTCCAAGGAGCAGAGATGATGTTTGCTAATAATATAGAGAATACTCTCAATAATTACATAGTAAGTAACCCGGCAGGTAACTGTGGTTATAACCTGCCTTATGCCGGGATTGCTCTTTCTCAGAATTGTATGGATCCTAGCGATCATACCTGGGCTCATGAAATCGGTCATGCCCTATCAATACCGCATCCGTTTTTAGGATGGGAGGGTGGCGTAGGCCACGACGGTACAATACCTCATAGCTATAATGATCCAGCACCAGAGTACGTCCTGTATGATTATACTTATTTTAAAGATACCCTCATTTTGGATACAATGATCATCGACACTGCCATAGTTGAGTTGCTTGATGGTTCAAATTGTTCAATAGCGGCTGATGGATTTTGTGATACTCAGGCTGATTATCTACGTTCGAGATGGCCATGCGACACCTCTACAGGACTCAGCAATACGGAGCAAACGGACCCTACTGGTGCTAAATTTTATAGTGATGCTTCTCTCATTATGTCATATGCCAATGATATTTGTGCTTCTCGATTCACTAGCGAGCAGACTGCAGCTATGAAGGCTAACTTGATAGACGAGAAACCAGAACTTTTAGAAAATCAAGATTTTCCAGGTTTTCTCACAGACCAACAGTCAGCCCCGGAGTATCCATTAGATGGTCAACCAGTGTATTATAGAGAGATTGAGTTAGATTGGTCTAGTGCAGAAAATGCAATCAACTACCTAGTGCAAGTCAATTTGGCGTCTGGAGGTTTCCTCACTATATTGGATACCATAGTAGATACTGATGCCGTAGTACTACCCCTACTTGATATTGATCAGGAGTACTTTTGGAGAGTTATGCCTTTTGGTCATACAGAGTTTTGCGGTGATTGGTCAGAGGAAGGCAGTTTTGTGACCTCCGATGTATCAGATAATAGCGATATAATTTTTGATGAGATTCAAGTATTTCCTAATCCTAGTTCACAATTTATCCAAATAGACTTAGGCGATTACAGAAAACTTTCTTCCTTAAAATTATATTCTTTGGATGGTGCAATGATTGAAGTAATACATTCATTGAAGTCATCTTCAATCTCCTTGGATGTAAGTACCTATGAACATGGAATCTATCTTCTAGATCTTATTGATGAATATGGGGTACATAGTTCACATAGGCTTTTGATAATGGATTAGATTTGGTCATCAGATATTAATCTAAATGAATACTCATCATAAAAGCATTCTGGACTCGGCCAAATCAGAACGTAAAGATATCGGCAATCGATTTTATAAATGGCGGTCACTCAATCCTTCGGTACATAATGAAGTAAGCCTACAGGAGATCCATCAAGAGGTTTTTGATGACACTGATTGCATTTCGTGTCATAATTGCTGTAGTAGTTCTCCACCGTTGATTACGACTAGTGATATCAAAAGGCTTTCCATACATTTAGGTATTTCAAAAAAAGTATTTCGACAAAAGTATATACTCGAGGATTTTAATGGAGAACTAAGTTTTAACAAGGTTCCCTGCCATTTTTTGAACCCAGATGGAGCATGTCAAGTCTATGATATACGCCCTGAAGCTTGTCGTAGATTTCCACATACCGATGAGGCTGATTATTTTAAAAGACCCAAGTTGAATGCTGCGAATACGCAGGTCTGTCCAGCAGCGTATAAGATTTATAAACGCCTTGAGGATAGCATTCCAGTATAAATAGTACGTTTTAATATTAATGGGATGGTGAGGGTTTATCTATCTCGTAAAGGCGAAGTGTTTCTGTATCATTTGGTAGCATGATATTTTTAATAAATTTCAACCCTAGTTTATCAATGAGTGCTTGAGATGGATAATTATTATTCGTAGTAATAGCCCTCACTTTATGTAGGCCAAATCTCTCCCACGCTAAGCTTAATATTTTATGGGCAGCTTCAAATGCATAGCCTTTGGAGTGATATTCGGGCAAAAGGGCAAAACCTATATCTACGCCATCTAGCCCTTCTCTATCATAGAGTCCACAAGTACCTATGGGCGTATGATCTACTTTTTTTATCAAAGTAAAGTTTCCATATCCTAAACGGTCTAATTGAGGAGTCATTCTTTCTTGGATATACGCTTTTGACTCTTCGAGATTATGTACATTTCTATCTCCTATATATTTGATCCATCCTGGGCTATTGAGAAGTTTCAGTATGAGGCGAGCGTCATTATCATCTGTAGGACGTAGGTATAATCGTGGCGTTTCGTAAGTCAAGGGGTAGGAAGAGTTCAATATTTATGATTGGCTGTATTTTTTGATGGCCTCTCTAATCTGTTCGCGACGATTTTCGGGGGAGGGATGACTGCTATTGAAGTCGTTTCCTCTAGATCCACCACTTGCTTCTTCCAGTATATCCATTACACCGATTAGCTCTTCAGGATTATATCCAGATTCCATCATGAGCCTTACTCCCCAGTCGTCGGATTCTAATTCTTGATCACGACCATATTTCATACTCCCCATCTGTCCTATAACATTGGCAACTTGTGCCATAGACATATCTCCACCACTACCGATCATTACGCTATTGATGAGACCTTGTATAAAAGTACCTCGTTGCATACGTACGGCACTATGTCGATGTAGTACGTGGCCTATTTCGTGACCCAGGACACCAGCTAATTGATCAATGTTTTCAAGTCTATTATATAGTGCGGAAGTTATAAAACACTGACCTCCGGGCAAAGCAAATGCATTGACGGTACGGTCG
>JAHDGW010000330.1 GCA_020631635.1 Saprospiraceae bacterium | reverse complement strand
GTTTAGAGACTCCTTTTTCACGATCTTTAAAGATGATGGGTACTTCGGAGATTTTAAATCCATTGATGCGGCTGGCATATTTCATTTCGATCTGAAAGCCATAACCGATCAAACTGATCTTATCTAGATTGAGCGTTTCTAATACTTGACGAGAGTAACATATGAATCCGGCAGTTGGATCTTTTACTGGAATCCACGAAATCATACGTACATATAATGATGCTCCATATGATAAAATAAGCCGATCCATTGGCCAATCTTTGATACCACCTCCTTTAGTATATCTAGAACCTACTGCGATATCAGCATCGGTATCTCGACATCGCTCTATAAGACGCATCACATCCTTAGGGTTGTGACTAAAGTCTGCATCCATTTCGATCATATAATCAAAGCCATGCTTTATTCCATATCGAAAGCCTTCTAAATATGCTGTACCCAAGCCCAGTTTTCCTGATCTCTTCAAAAGGTGCAATCTGTCACCATACTCTTTTTGTAACTCTTCAACTTGCTCCGCGGTTCCATCTGGGCTATTGTCATCTACCACGAGTATCGTAAGCATATCATCTTGGGACAATACTGCGGGAATAATGTCATTGATATTTTCAATCTCATTATATGTAGGTATGATGACTAGGGCTCTTTTCAACGGGGTTATGGGTTATGGGTTATGGGTTATGGATTATGGGTATAAAATTAATTCTTTTGCCTCAAGACAAATATTTATTCTTTTAAAATAATCGTGAACCAAAATCTTCAATCTGTAAGCAGTAAGCTATAAGCCGTAAGCTACATTTTACTCTTCTATTACCCTTCTAATCATTTCGAAAACGTTTTCCGCATTGGGCTTAGTATAATAATCTCCGTCAGATCCATAAGGTGGTCTGTGTTCATATGCTGCTAAAGTAGCCGGGGCGGCGTCTAAGTATCTATAAGCTCCATGCTCATCTAATACTTTCTGCATCATATAAGCAGTACCACCACCTTTGACATCTTCATCTACAAACAAAACTCTGTTGGTCTTTTTAATGGATGCTGCAATGATCTGCTCTAGATCAAAAGGTTGTAGAGACTGCACATCGATAAGCTCGACAGAAAAGTCATAGAGATCACAAAATTTTAAAGCTTTTTGTACCTCTCTAACACAACTACCATACGTGACTACCGTGATATCTGTACCCTGCTGTAATATTTCTGGCATTCCTATAGGAACCGTAAACTCATCTATATTACTCGGCAATGCTTCTTTATATCTATACCCATTGAGTGGTTCTATAATGATGGCAGGGTCATCGGACTGTAACATGGTGTTATAAAATCCTACTGCCTGTACCATATTGCGAGGAGTCAATATACATATACCCTTGAGTGCATTGAGCATCATACCCATAGGGCTACCCGCATGCCATATACCTTCTAGGCGGTGACCACGAGTACGTATGATGGCTGGTGCCGCTTGTATACCATTGGATCTATACCTGAGTGTAGCCAGGTCATCACTTAATGCAGAAAGACCGTAGATGAGATAATCTATATATTGAATCTCGGCTATGGGACGCAATCCTCTCATCGCAAGTCCTATGGCATATCCCATGATCGTCCACTCTCTGATACCCGTATCGAAAATCCTGTTGACTCCATATTTTTCTTGGAGACCTGCAAATCCTTGATTGACATCTCCTATATGACCTACATCTTCGCCAAAGGCAACTAATCGCTTGTCTTGAGCAAATTTTTTGTCAAAAAAAGTGTTTAATATCTGATAACCATTTAGCATTTTGGCATCGTCATTATATTCTGCATGTATGATGGGTGCTTCTATTGCCTTTTTGGTGGTCTCGCTATATAGATGCGTATGATACCTATCGTCTGCTACTGCTCGCTCCCTTGCTATCAAGCCTCTTACTACATCTAGATGGCTTTTATTAGCACTTGCATCAACATAAAGCCTGATGCGCATCTGTCTAAGGTGCCGCATAATATCACTGTGCAGTGGATCTATCATTCTCTTAAAGGCATCCACTTGTTCTCGTATACCTGAGCTTGTACTTTGCTTTGCTATCTCATCAGTGATCTGAATAATTTCATTTTTGAGTGACTTGATTGGGTCCATATAGTTGGACCATGCTTTGATTTTTCGCTCTCTTACATATTCTTTGGCTTCTTTCCTGAGGCTTTTGATTGACTCTGGAGTGGCTATTCTGCTCTCTATAATCCACTTCTGCATCTGATCAATGCAGTCATATTCCTTTTCCCAACCTAAGCGCTCTTGAGTTTTATAACGTTCGTGACTGCCTGATGTAGAGTGTCCTTGAGGCTGTGTCAACTCTTGCACATGTACGAGACATGGAATATGATCTTTCCTAGCCACATTAAAGGCTTTTTCAAAAGCGGCGCAACAGGCGGCATAATCCCAGCCATTGACTGTGAAGATGTGTATCCCATTACCTTCTTCATCTACTAAAAATCCCTCCAGAGCTCTTGATATAGATGATTTTACGGTTTGGAGTTTTTTAGGTACAGAAATGCCATATCCATCATCCCACACCGCGGTAACCATGGGTATTTTATTGACTGACGCAGCATTCATGGTTTCCCAAAAAATACCTTCTGAGGTACTTGCGTCTCCTATGGTACAAAAGCAAATTTCGTTACCTCTTGTGCTGCTTTCCTTTAGCAATTGCTTGTCGCCTGACCTTCTAAAAATCTTTGAGGCTAAAGCCAATCCTGCTCCTCGGGCCATCTGTCCACCAGTACAAGATACATCCGCGCTAATGTTATATTGGTCTACTAAAGAGACTAATTCTCCTTGTTCATCAAAATTGCGAGTGGCGAAATGGGCATTCATTTGTCGACCACCTGTGAAGGGGTCATTGACGGAGTCTGCATATAACTGCGCAAAAAAGTCCTCTACGCTACACTCCCCGAGTGCCATCATAAATGTCTGATCTCTATAATATCCTGATCGCCAATCTCCTTTTTGGAAAAAACGAGCGGCTGCTGCCTGGGGTACTTCTTTACCATCGCCCAAGATCCCAAACTTAGCTTTACCAGTAAGCACTTCCCTTCTGGCTAGCAAACTAGTCTCTCTACTGATCAAACAGTACCAAAAATCTTCTAAGACGGTACTCTCAAATTGATTGGAGTTTTTTAATTCTTGGATAGAAGTCGGCAAATCGATAGAGAACTCGGTCGCTTTTGGCATCTATTACTGTATTAAGTTGTCAATGGTGGTACAAAGGTAATGATTATAACGATAACGTTACGTTTTAGGTTTTCCACAAGCAGTAGAATGAAGACAAATATTGTCCTGATCTAGATGTAGTTCAGCATTTATAATTTCATCAACTACAATAACAGCACTATAAACTATAGTCGCATATCATTATATT
>JAHDGW010000329.1 GCA_020631635.1 Saprospiraceae bacterium | reverse complement strand
ACTGGCTCATCGTAGCCAGCGATGTTAACATTCTTGGAGAATTTAGAATGTATGGTGATGCTATCAGAAGTGGTGATGACTGTAGAGGGAGCTGTGGTGGATATTGGGATCTCAAAAATCATCACATCGCCATAGAGATCTTCACGGCATCCGCAGGATGATAGCGAGAGAGTTGCTATTATTATACCAATGATTAAAAAGTGTCGATCAAAATCCATAGCTCACGAATAAATTAAAATAATCGTTTATATTTCCAGTGGTCGGCTCACCGTATAAGTCAAACAAGATATCTCTATATTCCTCTATTGAATCTGGATTATCAGCAATCGGATCCATGAGTTGCTCTAGTGAGTAGCCAGAGACATCATCTACGATTAATCCAGACTCATTTTCAGAAAGTCCTGCTGGAAAAATCTGGTTTTCATCATACAGATCAAATATCAGCCCTTCTGGGAGAAAATCTAGCGATCTAAGATAGGCTCGTTCTTCAGCAGGACTTGCAAACGCTAAACGCTCAGTCCAAAACGTCCTTGGTTCCATTAGATTAATATAGCGATCAATCATTCTAAATCCGTTTGAATGCCATAGGCCATATCTCCTATCCGCAAAGATATGTTCATAAGAGAAAGCTTGTGCTTCTGCCACCTCAACTCTGCCGCTACCCGCGGTGGTGCCATCGCCATAAGGCTTAGGTTGGGATGTGCCGCTGACGGCAATGATGTAATCAATGATACCCTCGTACCACTCCTGTCCTGCAATCGCATACTGCGAAGCGTGTGTAAGCTCGTGATACGTGACGGATCTGATCGCATCAGATTGTAGCTGATGAAAATCCTCTGAAGGTAAATTTATTCCAGTACGCCTTCGAGTTTTAAGTGGCATTAATAAGTCGGGTTTTGCTCCAGCCCATATGACTTCAAGCGCTAGTAACACCGATGGAGGTATAGTGGCTTGGCCTACGTAGTATGCGATCTGGGCATACCATACCTCAAAGTCTGAGAGCGTATACTCAAATGGGCCCATGACATTGAACATTGGAGCTGCTGCGGATGTAGATAAAGATGTCAGTAGTATCTGTAATCTGTCTTCTACAACAGGAAATTCTGCAAATTCGTCATAGTATTCATGAACAGAATTATTGGTCGTAGCCGCTACGAAAGCCTCGCCTTGTTTTCTGTCGTCCTCTTCATTTTGGAATATAAGTAGACATAAGTCGTTCCATTCCCTGTCTGGTTTGTACATCTTCCACTTGTGCTTGACTGGCTTCAGAGCAGCATTCCATACACGAAGACCTCGCCAAGAATGAATACGCAGTCGGTCGGTAACTCGATCTCTGAATACGACCTTGACCTTCATACGTTTGACGTCAAAGATCTTTTGAATTTTCCAGCATCCATTTTCATCAGTGTCTGTACTTCTCCATAAGAATCCCCAGTAATGTCTAGTAACTTTTACCTTGACATGCTTGACCCCTTCATTTCTCAGATTATTTTCTTCGTTGGCTTGCGTTTCCTCTACTAGAATTCTTCCACCGGGCATCTTGCGATTTAAATATGTAAGACAATCGCAATGTCTCTCTCGGCCAAAGGGCAAGTCATCTCCACCTGGATTGTCAATATCTACGCATTCCCAGCGGCATACGCCAGGCTCAAATTCTAGTTCTACGAGCACAGCTTGTTCACCTTCGCCACAACTAGGAATTTCGTTGATGACCAACTCACAAGATGAGAAAGGGTCCATAGCACCCTCATATCCCATTCCAAAATCAAGTAGGTAATTGGGGAAATTGGTATGGTCAGATGAAGAAGATTTTTTCTGCAAGCTTCCTATAGATTCTATTGACTCTCCTGGATCACAAGTCAAGGCGGATTCAGACATGCAGGCTGGCCAGTTGATACAGTCAGGATGACAGTATCCCTCAGTGCCCTCATAGTACAGTTCGTTACCTGATATGACAAAAGCTACATAGGTAAGGTGAGTCAAGTATTCAGGAATATGCATCTCTTCTATAATCTCATGCGGGATGAGAGATAGAACACCAGCATCGTGATAGTCTGAATAACTCACAGCACCGTACTCAGGCGCCCAGCCAGATGATTCATTGACGCCAGGATCAATGTAGCCATCATCGCCTTCGTACTGAACTTCATAATGTATTGGAGTGGTTTCAAATTCATAATCATACCCAATCTCAAGCTCATCAATAGCTTTCATCTGCTCTGCGGTACTCGGTAAGAGCTTCACATAGTAGTGCGTAATGGCGAAGGTTTTGGATTGCTTGTAGAGCATGTTGTGAGCGGTAGCTATGTTATCAACGCTGTAGGGATTCTGTAGTTGTGCTCCAAGGACCGTTTCACCCGGCCCTTCTTGGATCTCACTTAATGACTCACTTCTAGAGCTTACTGAGATATCGGTCATATCGAGATTGTCTTCCAGTAAAAAGTCATCTTGACATGAGCATACTAGAAGTAAGATTCCGAGGAGGATAATAGTCATTTTCATAAGCAGTCATTTAGTTGGCTAGCGTAGTTGATAACTTAAATTTAGCGATATAAATGTAGAAACACAAATTTAAATTACATTTTCTATCGATAAACTGTCAATCCGTTGGGGTTGTATGCCTCAATTAACTGAGTCGAGGTATAGACGTGATTCGCCTTTAGAAGTAGAGTTACAAGGTAGTCGCGGATAGTAGCATATAGTTGATCGTAACATCCGACCGAGCTGCTTAATTGCGTATGCAGGCGTTGTTCAGGGTGTGAGTTCTGCACTTTCCGATAAATGAAGCGTCCCATTATCATTCATCAGCTACACTCATGTCATTCACTGATTTTGCTTAAATCAGGTGGAGTCATAGGCACAGTCCAAGAACAGCGATTTGTTATTTGCTCATTGGTCTATCTGATCTTATCTTTTTATCGCAACTGACTCACCTGCATTGTGGTAACAGGATTAGTCTTCAGAAGAATTTCTGCATACGATAAAACCTGGGACGGAAACCGAAGAATAAAGCACTTCAATCTGGCTTACGGTTAATTAGTTCAGTTCATTTGCCAAGCTCCTCTACGCCCCGGGTATCAACCAATTGACCCAAAAGAAAATCATGAGACCTATCCAAAGGCGATCTAGAAAGATCCAGTAGATACTTAGAAGCTTTAGGTGCCTGCGTGGATCTGGGTCAGCAAAGAAGACCATCGACTCGATATCGCCCGTAAGACGACGCTTGGACTTGATGTAATAGATGATGAGAAAAGGAAGGCCTAGAAGCACGTGGCCTAGATGCACAGCGCTGATGACGTAGATGTACGAGGCCAAGGTGCTGTAGGTCACGGGTATGCCTGTAGTGATGAGTTCTATCCATCCTGCGCACTGCATGACCAGGAAGACGAGGGAGGCGATTA
>JAHDGW010000328.1 GCA_020631635.1 Saprospiraceae bacterium | reverse complement strand
GGTTCGTGGGCCGCATCATTGAATCCTACAATCCTAGGGTGTCAGATTGTGCTCTTTTAGATACTTTGACCAATACAACTGCTGCTGCTCCATCATTGATTGTACTTGCATTAGCTGCAGTGACTGTACCGTCTTTATTGAAAGCTGGGCGCAAGGCAGGTATTTTTTCAAATTTTACCTTCTTATATTCCTCATCTTCTTTAATGCTAATAGGGTCTCCCTTGCGCTGAGGCACCTCCACGCCTACGATCTCTTGGGCCATTACACCTGACTGTGTAGCTTTTGCGGCTCTTTTATATGATTGAATGGCGTAAGCATCTTGAGTTTCTCTGCTGATCTTGTATTTAGTTGCCGTTGCATCTGCATAATTACCCATGGCAATATGCTGAAATGCATCCGAAAGACCATCTTTTGAAAGACCATCCACCATTTTAGTATCTCCAAACTTAGTCCCCCATCTGGCCTTAGGCATATAATAAGGGATTGCAGACATATTTTCCATGCCACCTGCGACTACGACTTCATTCATACCTAGCATAATGGATTGTGCTCCGAGCATGATGGATTTCATACCTGATGAACAAACCTTATTGACTGTAGTACAAGGAACAGTATTGGGAACACCTGCACCTAAGGCTGCTTGACGAGCTGGAGCCTGACCAAGATTGGCAGAACATACATTGCCAAAAAAAACTTCATCCACATCTGATGCTGATACTTCTGCTGCTTGTAGGGCACCTTTGATGGCGGTACTACCTAGTGAAGTTGCGGCAATATTAGCAAAGACACCTCCAAAGCTTCCCATGGGGGTTCTACGGGCAGAAACTATATATACTGGATTCATGATTAGGATATTTCTATTAATTAAATGACTGAAAACTCAACGAAAGTACTCAATCCCATACGTATATAATAGTCTCCCCGTACTCATGGTTTAGTTTATCAGATAAACTTGATTTAGTTCTATAGCATGTAATAGAATTAATCAAGTCTAAATCATAAATCTTTCAGGCCATGAATTTTCTAGGAAGTTGGCCTTCGCGAATCACTCTAAACTATTGCGTTTATAGCGAGATGTTTAGTCTGAAATTACCATAAAAATTCCTTGGTAAGCCTGGGTAATAGTATCGAGGAGCATTACCTCCAAAACTACCCGCATTGATCAAAATCATGCTAGCATATTGTTCATCAAGAAAATTCCGGATCCCAGCATTAACATCAATACTAAGTTTTCGCCATTCATGCTTATATCCAAGTTGAGCATCGAGTGTAGAATATGCATCACTATAGACACTATTGTCATCTCGCATCGGCATTTCGCTTAGGTATTTTAGGGCAAGATTGCCATACCAATGATTTTTATACATCCATGGCATCACAATATTTAAATCATGGGGAGCTACACCTGTCATCTCATTGCCCGAGTAATCTCGGTCATCATCTATGAATTCATCAAAGCGGTGGTGACTGTAGGTATAGCTTATCGCTGGGTTGATTTCAAAATATCCCATTCTATATCTATAGTCAAAATATAGTTCTAGCCCTATATGGGTACTCCGACCAGCATTGACTCCTTGAAACTGATCCTCCGCGATACGTCTCGCGACCAATAGATTGGAGACATTCATCCGATAAAGACTGACTTCATAATTAAGTTTATGAAGGTTTGTATTACCCTTTGCACCAATCTCAAAATTCCATCCGTCCTCTTGTTGGATATCTGGATTGATGACTCCATCAGGCGTCAAAGTTTCTTCTAGGGTCGGCGTAGAAAAACCATGACTGATCATGGCATATAATTGATGCCCTCTAGTATACTGGTATTGAGCACTGATGCGTGGGCTCCATTTCCAGTCATAACTGTAATCCCCAGAATTATCACCATTACTCAGAAAGAGATCTGTATAATCATACCGTGTTTGATTAATATTAAATCCTGCTAACACAGACCAGCGTTCCCCCAAAGAAAATTGGCTCTGAGCGAATATATTGAGATAAGATCGATCTTCTTGATTATCACTCAATACTGCACCACTCCCCTGGTCTAAGGTCTCCAGAGTACTCCATTCATAATCCTCTTTAAAATACTCCAGACCTATACTCAACTGTGGAAAATAGGTATCCTGATAAAGATCACGATAATCAAAAGTGGTACGTAGGCCAAGACTATTACTCGACTCTTGGAGTGTATTGAACGGTCTGCGTTCATCATTGGATCGAAAATTTCCGAAGATGGTTGTTTTGTTACTGAATGTTTCGCTATTACGATCACTTGATATGATATATTCATTGGTCAAGCCGAATAATAGTTTTTGATAGTCCTCATTTCCTCTTGCGTTGCCCCATGTAAAGGCGGCTTTGGTTGGTTCATTTAGATAATCATCTTCATTGAGCGAACTCGGGATAAAAGCTCTACTATCAATGTAATTTACGAAAAGTGAAATATTATTTCGATCACTCTCAAAGGTACTGAGGTATAAACTTGCGCCTTGCCGGTCGTATTCATTGTTTACTCTGTAGCCGTCGCTATGTGTTTTATTGATATTGAGCTTCATATTGAAAGGCAAATAGCCCTTACCTAAGCTCAAAGTATTGGAAGAACGCAATAAACCATAAGAGCCAACCGAATTAGAACTTAGTAAATGATTATTGGCTCGATCCGTCAGATTTCTAGTCTTCAGATGAATCATCCCTCCAAGACCAGCACCATAACTCGTGCCCGTAGGACCACGATATACCTGAGCCTCATCTATCATACCCAAATCGATATCCTCGATAGTCGTTTCTCCATCTCCTGAAGTGAGTGGAATATCATTGAAATAAGCTCGAAGCCTAGAGGTAGAGAATAGTGATCTCGTTCCTATTCCTCTTATGGTGATTCTATTGGTATTTAATGCTCCGCTATGCATATAGACTCCGGGGACTCGATTAAGGAAAGGAGTAATAGCCACATCCATATCTTGTTTGAGTTGATGTGTTTTTAGTTTTTGTATCGGGAGTGGAGCGGTATGCTCTAAGGAGGAGTTGTCTTTGATGACGATTATTAGGTCATAAAAATTTCCATCATGTTTATACTCCAATACATAAGTATGATCCTGAATGACCCGAAATGTTTTAGTCGTGAAGCCTACATAGGATATTGATAGTGAATCCATAAAAGTTTCTAAAATAAATTTTCCGTCAATATCCGTCGTAGTTCCATTTTCGGTACCCTTCTCAATCACATTGGCTCCTATCAATGGTTCTCCAGTGTCATCAACGACTTTACCTGTTATCATTTTTTGTGCAAAACCAATACTTGACGAGGAGACTACTAACAATAATAGAAAAATTAGTTTTTTCATACTCTATAATTACAATTACAATGTACTGACAATAAAGAGGCTTTTTTAGTATTTTCTAAAAGCTATTGATAT
>JAHDGW010000327.1 GCA_020631635.1 Saprospiraceae bacterium | reverse complement strand
TAAACTTTGATGCGATGGTGACTTTTACTTATGATGATGATAATGGTACTTCACCTTCTTGTAATGAAGGTATTGAAGAAGTAGGGGCATATAACTCTGGTATAAGAGTGCCAGTAGTCAATGTATTACAAGTATCACCAAGTGATCTAAATATATCACAGTCTAATACTCCGCAATGCCAGCGAATATTGATATCCCAAGACGGTATACAGGCTTTCTTAGATGGATTTCAGTTTGAGATCAATGGAGTTGATCAGAGCGTATACCAAGTGACAAGTATAGACATATCAGATGTACCCGTACCAGCGAATGATTATAGCTATGATGCTGCTACACAGACGGTAAGTCTCACGATTACCGATAACTATTTCGCAGCAAGTCCATCACCAGCAAGTACAGATGGGGACCTATTTTTTGAGGCAAACGAAAGAATATTTATAGATGTATGCTACCAAGTGATGGGCTGTACAGATGAGGCCAATTTCTTGATGTACAATGCCTTTTATGGATGTAATAATCAAGTATGTGGCGATATCTCTCAGATGCAAGGAGCAGTAAACTTTACTCCTAACTATGGTGCAACAGCGGTTGTAGTTTCGGGAGATGTACAATATGGTCAAATTTGTGGCGCTGATTTAGCCTATAATCTTGTGGTACAAAGTGCAAATTCTAATCCTTTAGATGGACTGTGGGAAGACGTAAGCTTTAAATATAAAGGATGTATTATTAATAATACGATGATTACTTCCTTACAGATGAATGGTGTAGATATACCATCTAGTCTATGGACGGCTGAAAACGGAACAGTAGAGATAGATTTGAAACTCAATATGACGGACTTTGATGGTCCTGGCGGTATTGAGGATACAGATGGAGATGGTATTTTTGATGATATTCCTGGCGGCAATGTGATTACAATAAGCACCATCTTAGATATTGGATGTGCCATGGACGGTGCAGATTGTTCGTCTATATCTTGTTCTTTGACACAGTTAGAAGTCAATGGTAAACGTAATTGTGGTCAAGATTTCCAGCAGTTTGCGACTATTGGTGGTGATGGACCGATCAATTTCTTTTATGGAAATGAAGGATCATCAACAAATGCGGTAAGTACTCCAGGTTATGGTATTCCGATAACAGAAGTCATCGAGACTACATGTGATGTCTGGAATCCTACAGTAGAGGGTTACGATTTTTCATACGATTTTGGGTCAAATAATATAGATCCTTGCTCTGGAGCTGGAAATATTTCATTTGAGATTTATATAACTGCGGGAGGAGATAGAATTAATGATATTAGATATACAGATGGTTCAGCTACTTATCAAGGAGCTTCAGTTGGTGGAGTTACTTCAGCATATGATGTTGTTACTTTAGAAGACGGTATTACCTTAGATACTGTTGGATTACGGATTATCGTACCTGCTGGTGATGCCAATGCTACTGCACATGATTACTTTTTTAATCTTGATTTTAGAGGTGATTGCCATCCTTGGGATTATATGTACTTATCCTACACAGTTATTGAAGAGTGTTCAGGTTGTGGAAGTGTTGATCCTTGTAGAATAGTTCGAGCTTGCGATACGGCACAATCCTATGTTAGATGGAGAGGTTGTGGATGTCAGTGTGATATACAGCCATATGTAGAAGAAGCTTACAGAACTAATTATGGTTTTTCCGATCCGGCTATGACGATTCCTTTATCTAGGGAGGATATACCCACAGAAGATCAAAATAGATATTTACCAGGAGATACGATGTATGCTAAGATTGCCTACGAAATATTGAATAAAGATGTATTTGTGGATGGTGATGCATTGTGGTCATTTAGAGTACGGACATACAATTGGGATTCTCCCGTTAAAGTGGATGTCAATAGTACTCAATTTATTGAATGGTATCACTATGATGCTAGTGCAGGTACAGAAACGGCAATAGGTATGCCGAGTTGCTTTGATGATTATACAGATGCTGAAAGGGATAATTATTTTTATCCTTCGATGAGATTGTTAAATACGGGTGTTGAATTTACAACTCAAAATTATTCAGATGGTAATGCACAAAATGCATATGGAGCATGTACTAATGATCCAGATGTGAATCCCAATTTTCCGGTTGAAAGTGCCGCAAATTATGAAATGACCAATGCAACATGTAATGATGGATTAAATTATATGTGGATGGATATATTTTGGGGAGCACCAGATGGTTGTGATTGGGATGCAGGGTTGAGTACAGTTCATGTCGATGGTACCACGAGTGAGGATATTCACAATCCATGTCATGCAGAGTTTTTGGCGGAGTACCCGTTAGATGATGGTGACATTATATACTTTGAGTACAAGTTTGTTATGATGGAAAATCCTAACGTTTCCTTAGACTTAGCAGATGGACTTACTAGGGTAACGAACTCTTACTTATATCCTGAGGCATTGACTCAAAAGATGGAAGAAAGTACATGCAGAAGGACAACTATTTCTAGGAATTGTCCTAGAAGTTTCCCATTCGAGGGGCACTTACCGGGTCCAATTACAGTGGTTCCAGATGTAGTTGTTGAAGATTGTGAAATTGATGTGGAATATACGCTTACTTTAGAGAATGCCTTGCCTTCAGTTGATGCAGGTGTTTTGCCATGGTATGAAAATGAGTATAGACCATTCATGGCGACGGAATATTTAGAGATGAGATTTCCTACTAATATGGTATACCTCAATGACGGTGTAATTGTTATGCCAGATGGAAGTGAGATTCCAATTCCTACACAATATATTGATACTGATTATGGCAACTTAGCTTGTATTCCAGATGGGTCAGGAGGTGTTTGTTGTACTGCAGCAGATACTATGTCCCTTGCGGCACTAAGAATCAACGACGCAGACTTTGATAGAGCATTGGCTATTCCTCATTATTTAGGAAATACAAATTCTCCACAAAGGACAACGGATGTATGTGATATCAATGCTTTTGTTCATACCGCCGGTGATCCATTTCCACATTTACCTGTCGGAGGTGCTGATCCAGCGAATAGTTATGGATTGAAGTATAGCTTATCGGCTTTATGTCCAGAAGATGTAGAAAGTACCGATTTTGAATTAGCTTATCAATTTGCTAATCCATACTTACCAGTGGGAAGTACTCAAAGTACCCATCATTCTTGTGGTTTAAATTCTGATGGTAGTGCCAATCTTTCCTTTCATATATGGAGGTATCCAGATAATCCT
The DNA here is from genome assembly GCA_020631635.1 of Saprospiraceae bacterium. Taxonomy (GTDB): domain Bacteria; phylum Bacteroidota; class Bacteroidia; order Chitinophagales; family Saprospiraceae; genus JAHDGW01. The sequence goes on along the minus strand of JAHDGW010000327.1, from coordinate 253 downwards.
TACGGTACAAGATGTGATAGTTACACAGCTGTCGGCGAATCTGGATGTTTAAGTTTTTGGGAGTTAATCAACCCTAATCCGGAATTTTCTACGGAATCTGTTAACCCTAATAGACAAACAGGCACTCAAGTCACCAACCCAGACCAATTTATAGACAACAGTCAAGATTTTCCGAAGCTGATACCGATGCTACAAAACTTATTGTTAGCGGATTTAGCAGGGATTAATGAGATGAATGTATATGAGGTATGTG
>JAHDGW010000326.1 GCA_020631635.1 Saprospiraceae bacterium | reverse complement strand
CCTCGTCGGAGTTTAGTGTAATCTCTCTAGCTAAAGCTCTGCAGGCTGAAACGACAGTTAAAGTAATAGTTAAGAAGGGAGTAAAAAAAACAGTTAGTGTTAATGATAAGATATACGAAAAACTATCTGATCATTTAGGGAAATTTCCTATCGTAGTCGTAGCACCAAACGATACCTTGCAATTGCTCAATACAAGTGATGAACGACGGAAACTTATTGATCGTACCATAAGTCAATATAGTAGCCAATATTTAAACCAAATCATCGAGTACAATTATTTATTAAAGCAGAGAAATATTTTATTGAAAAACGCGAAGGAGAAAGGGTTTTTGAATAAAATCGTCATGGATAGTATATCTGAAAGAATGATCCCACTTGCGAATTCTATACATAAGTGTCGAACACGTTTTACCAAAGAGCTATCTGCAAACTTTGATCGATATTACAAGAATATTTCAAGCGCTACAGAAACTTGCTCTTGTGACTATATATCTCAACTGGATGATAAATCAATGCTGGATCTATTTCGTGATGATTTCGAAAAGGATAGGATATTGGGCCGTACTTCTTCAGGTATACATAAAGATGACTTGAACTTTATCATCAATGATGAAAAGTTGAAGCCTTTTGCCTCACAAGGGCAGTTGAAGTCCTTCATCATGTCCTTAAAGCTGGCACAATACGATTGTTTAAAACAGAATATTGGTGTAAAGCCTATATTGATTTTAGATGATGTATTCGACAAGCTAGATGAGTACCGCGTAGAGGATCTCCTTAGTATTGTATTGAGCGATAATATAGGTCAAGTGTTTATTTCTGATACAAGTGAAGAAAGAATTGCTAATATTTTGAAATCTAAGAGACAGAAAGCTCGTATCATTGTAATACATGAAGGACTTATCCAAAATAGTTACAGTATCTAAGAATGATCAAAGTATAAAGGATATCCTTGGGGATTTGGTATCTTCTAATCCCAGATTAGATAAAGGATTGACATCAGAAAAAATCAAGTCTCTTTGGGTTGATCTATTTGGAACAACCATCAGTAAATATACCTCGGAGTTGAGGTATCATCGTGGGGTACTTTTGGTAAAACTATCGTCAGCTGCATTGAGAGATATCAATGTCTAAAGAGCTTATGATCTCTAAGCTCAATGAACAACTGGGGGGTAAAAAAATAAAGGAGCTCATTTTTCAATGAACTCCTTCTGATGTGTTTAAGCGTCTCCGCTTTTTGTTTGTTTTTTCTTTTTGACTTTCTTTTTACCTTTTGTCATAGATGCTTTCTTAACGGCTTCATAGGCATTGATCATGCCGGCAGATGCACTCAATGAGCTAAAAGGTACGAGCTCCTTATCACCGGGTCTTTTTACTTGTAGGTCGGGCTTAGTAGCAGATTCCATGATGATTTGTCTTACTTGCTCAGCTTTTAGGCTAGGGAAGTAAGATCGTAGTATCGCGGCTACACCTGCAACTACCGGTGAAGCCATACTTGTACCCTGTAGGTATCTATATTCGTTGTCAGGAAGGGTAGCATATATTTGTTGACCAGGTGCAAATACATCAACATTTGTAGCACCATAATTAGAGAATGAAGCAACACTCTCATCTCCTGTTTTATGAGATAATGCGCCTACCTCTAACCAATTTTTAGCTTCTTTTTTCTTTCTTAGAAACTTACCTTGCTTTTTAGCAAATTTGTCATTTGGAAAATTATCCGTAGTGTCATTGTTTTGAGCACTATTTCCCGCAGCATGTACAAGTAATACGTCTTTTTGCTGAGCATAATGCACTGCTTTGTCTACAGTATTTTTATCCCAAGAAAACCCTTTACCAAAACTCATATTGATAATGGAAGCACCATTATCTACAGCATATCTTATGGCATTTGCAACATCTTTATCTCTTTCATCACCATCTGGTACAGCTCTTACCGTCATAATGAGTACGTTGTCAGCTACACCATCCATACCTATGCCGTTATTTCTTGCCGCGGCAACGATACCAGCAACGTGAGTGCCATGTAGGGCATCTGGACCTTCGTAGTCATTATTTCCATAGTTTGTATCATTTGGGTCACTATAATCATCACCTACGATCGTACGAGGATTGAAGTCTGCATTATATGCATACTCTAGTTGATTATTATAGTAGTCCCGGCCACCTTGCATCGATTCTTGCACTTCAGTAATTAAGCCATCTATACTTTCTAATTCTCCTTTGGCTTTTACTCTTTTGAGGATGCCATACCCATATTCTGCTTCAGGAGCACCTGTTACATCTAAAGAATCCAAGTTATCGATATTTACTTCCTGAGCCATCATGAGCTCTTTTGCGGCTTTTATAGAACCTATGACTTGTTGTTCTTGTGCTTCGATGTTCTCTAATTTCTCCGATGCATTATTTCTTTTAGCTTCTACTTCATCTCTGTATTTCATATAGGCAGCATATTCCTTTTTCTGATCATCATTGAGAAGAAGTGGATTAGCATCCTTATATTTATGGTGATACTTACCGTATAGTCGGGTCACCTCATAAGTATCAGCACCTACATTTTGTCCATCAGCTCCACCTATAAAATTCCAACCGTGAATATCATCGATATATCCATTATTGTCATCGTCGATTCCATTTCCTGGTATTTCGTCGGTATTTACCCACATGACTGAGGCTAGATCTTCATGTTCTGTATCGACACCTGAATCAATTATTGCAACGATGACAGGTTCAGAACTTTTACCTTTTAGTAATTCCGAATATGTCTTATTGAGAGATATACCATTAAATCCATCGCCCATATCTCTGTGATACCAATCGATCGGAGTATCCTGACTAAAAAGAGATGCGGAAAAAAGGAGGGTAAGTAAGAGAAATATGTGTCTCATGAATAGTATGTTTTTAATAAATTTTAATGATTACCAATATTGAAATAACAATTTGAGTGCCAATAAGATTACAAATGTGTCATTTTTGGTATTTAAAGCAAACAATAATGAAGGCAAAATCATGTTTTACAACAATATTGACGCATGATATTCTGGACTTTCATAATTAATTCAATAATTATCGAGGTCTTAAAAGCTTTTAAATAGGTAAAAAACATATTAAAATTTATTTTAATGTATATTTGCTCTTAATTACTCAACTCAATCAAAACTCATGAAGGGTCTTTTATCTTTCGTTATAGTTGTACTATCATTTTTTTCAGTGCAAGCACAGCAATTAGAATTTGGTCTACAACTGGGAGGTTCATATTATTCAGGAGACATGGATGCTCCAGAGCTTAGTACCAATATTAAGAATTTACGTTTCGGTTTTGCGCTGAATGCTTCCTACGTTATGAATTCTAGATTATCATTCAGAGGTAATCTATCTTTTTTAAAATTGGAGGGTAATGATGCCATGTCATCTCAAGACTGGCAAATTTTAAGAAATTTAAGTTTTCAAAATAACGTCACTGAACTTGCAGGTTTAGTGGAGTATAACCTTTTTAAATATAGCCCTGAC
>JAHDGW010000325.1 GCA_020631635.1 Saprospiraceae bacterium | reverse complement strand
GTAGATGATCTTTTTCAAACAGCTATATTGAGGATTCTAAAAGTATCGAGGATTGATGATTTCTTCTTGGATGATGGTACGACCAAACCGATAGTGTAACATCATTTCTACGCTACCGTTTTGATAGGTTCTGATATCAGACAGCGTAAAATCGTAAGCAAATCCTAGTAATAATTGCTCATTGAGCTGAAGGGCAAATATAGCATTGAGTGATTCGCCGATGCCACCTTGATTACCCCCTGCACGATAACTTACACCAACCGTATATCTTTCATCCACGGTACCACTAAAGTTAAGCTCAAAATCTAAGGGAGCATTCTCGGTGATCCTGACCATCAATTGGGGTTTGAACGTAAATCTCTCTGACCATGCAAAAGCGGCTCCTCCCATTAAGTTAAGATGTCTAACTTCTTGTGATAGGATATCATTTTCGTCAAAATCAAGGTTGACTTGCCCTAGTCGAGGAATGGAGGCTCCCAAGTAATAGAGGTCGGTATTATAATAAATCCCAAATCCAAAATTGAATAAATTCTTACTAATTCTTTCTTGCACTATAGAAGGGTCATTTTCTAAACCCTGAATAGCCATCAATCTAGAATCTGTAAAATCTAAAGTAAATCTTCTTGATGATGCCGAAACTCCCATGCTCAACATGCCCTCCCCTACTTTAAACCGATAGGCATACATTGCTTCTAGCGATAGTTTTTGGCTTACGCCAATCGTATGATTGATTAGATTAAATCCTAGACCAATCTTATTATCTGCCAATGGAGCAGAAAGGCTCAAGACTTGTGTTTTGGGAGCACCGGCAAATCCATTCCACTGATCTCGATAGAGTAGATTAACTGAGGTAACCGGATCATTACCTGCATAAGCGGGATTGACCGCCAACTTATTGAACATGAACTGCGTATACAACTGCTCTTGCTGTGCAGCGAGCAAAAATGGCCATAGTAGACTTGATATGATCAATATTTTTCTAATCATCTCTGTATCATTAAAAAGCCATTTAAAGGTTTGCTTCCATCTCCGACATCTACGACGTAGTAGTATGTACCCACTGGTAAGGGTGATCCTTGGTAAGTACCATTCCAGTCATTACGATATGGTTTGGCACCATATACTTCATCACCATACTCATTAAAAATCTTGACCTCATTGTTACTAAATTCTCCCGAGTTGAGGCAGGGAATAACGAAATTGTCATTGATACCATCATCATTGGGAGTAATTATGGACGGTGCTATACAATCAAAACTTTGTGCAATTTCTATAGTCACAAACGCGATCTGACAATCATCTGTACATCGAAGATCACATAACTCATATGCAAAAGTCTGTGAACCCGCAAATGTTGGGTCGGCTTCATATTGCACAAGATTATTGATGAGATTTACAGATCCAGATCCCGGTTGTTGTACAATGGATATCGTAAATCCTGATGATACAATATCATTTTGTAGTACATCAAGGAAGCTATTTTGATTGAAGTCAAGCAAAAAATAATCATCTACAGGAGTGGCTGTTTCAAAAATTTCGACACTAATGGAATCGACAAAGTAATCGGCACATGCTCCTATAGAGCTAGTAAGGTATATCTCATTGACTCCTATTGATAAGCCTGTAACTGCAGTGGTGGATGATATAGGGTTTAAAAACTCTACACCATCGTCTGCCGATGTCCATACCCAGGTGATCTGATCCGAGGATGGGGAAATGATATCCAAAAAGACATTTTCTTCTTCACAAAAATCAAGATCTACATCGTCAACTTCAGCCCCAGTACCCAATGCTTCTGATACAACGAGCATCGCATTTTCTGATGACTCAGAAGTACAATCACCTAATCTGGTTTGTATTTCTATCATCATCTGACCAACCTCAATAAAATCATCATTGCTGTTGAGCAAAAAGCAGCCATTAAAAGAAGAAATAATAAATTGACCGTCTATAAAAAGGTCATACTGGGCATTAGGTAATAGAGATTCATTCGTAACGCATAACTCTACTTGATCATCATCGGACTTACATATTTGGTAATTTATACTTTCTAAGCTAGGCTGTACAGGTGTTTCTATTACACTGATCAAAAGCTCTTCAGAGACTGCAGACTCACATCCATCTGAGATAAGTTGTAGCGTATATAGCCCCTGAATATTTTCTGTTACGTTTGGGATCACGATCATGGATTGGTCTTGCAATACTCCATTAGGTCCTATCCAGAGATAGGAGTCAGCAGCAGTATTACTTGCTAGTAGGATCAGGTCATCTCCCTCGCATATCACCTGTGGAGCAATAATACTGGGTATATCAGGTACTTGATTCACTTGTACAAAAACCGAATCTGAAGTCTGAGAAATACAACTCCCATTATGCACATTCAGTACATAATACCCTTCTGCAAGAGCATCTACATTTACCAAATTGAGTCCTCCTTCACTTGTCTGAACAGTACCATTTGGAGTTTCCCAGAAATATTCATAGCCGATGGGATAACTATTTTGCTGACTAATGAGAAGATCCGACCCTTCACATAAGCTAGTATCTAGGCTTTCTACTTGCGGTTGTAGTGGGATGGCAGAGTACGATACGGTTGTTTCTATCGTTGCTGAAGCACAAGCTCCATTGAATACTGATAGACTGTACGTACCATTGGCCTCTAGACCTACTCCAAAAAGCTCTGGATTTTCAATATTATCGAGTTGTAGTGGTCCATTCCATTGATAAGTATAATTACCTTCTGGGATGATCGTAGGAAAAAATGAAATAGTATCCATACCATCTGTACAAGCCAATGCACTATTTGACAAAGCAGTAACGACTGGCACTGGTAATACCTCGACAAAAGTGGAGGTCTCGCTAGTACAACCGTTGGATGTAGTCATCGTAAGGGTATATTCACCTTCTAGAGCAGGCACCTTTGGGTCTCTGACTCGTAAGGTATCTCCAAGAGGATCAATCCACTCGTAGGTAGCATCAGGTATAAAGGGTACACTCAACTGCACGGAGTCCCCTACACATCCTGGGCCATTATTATTGGCACTAATATCTAACTGACCTTCAATCTGAATGGCTTGCACCATGGAAGTATCTGATAGACAACCGCTCTCTTGTACGGTGACCGTCCAGTCCCCAGAGAGATTATTTTGGACGCCATTAATCAATAAGCTATTGTTATCGGTAACCGTAAAAAGTACATTATCTAGATACCAAGAATATAAGTCGGCATTAGCTACATTATTGACTGAGAGCACTACGGAGCTACCTTCGCAATAAAATTCATCGCCAGTAATCTGTGGACGAGCTGGTTTTTCAAACAATGCCACAAAAGCGGTAGCCGTATCCGAAAAACAATTGCCTTGCTGAATTATCAAATTGTAGAATCCTTGATTGCTGATATCAGCATTTTCGATGACGTCAGCAAATTGCCCATTACTAGTAAAGTTATCAGGTCCCGACCAAAAGTATTGATAGCTTGGATTGAAATTATCAGTACCTAAAGCTATGTTCTCTCCCTCGCATATATTAATAATCGGGTTGATAAT
>JAHDGW010000324.1 GCA_020631635.1 Saprospiraceae bacterium | reverse complement strand
TCTTCTTGGAGTTCCGCATTGGTAATATTGGTATTTCGGACCCCGCGGTCGATCAGTCCATAGGATACGATGGCATTGAGACTACCGGAGATATTATTACCAAAAGTGAAGGGAAAAGGATCTCCTGTATTAGGGTCGTCTGCAAAGAATTTAAATCCATTTTCAGTAAATCCTAGTGATGCATTCAGGTTAACCGTTGGTTTCTTGGCTGCCCTGGCCAGTTTGGTATTGAGGATATTAAGCTCCTGAACTACCGCTAATGTTTTTAGGGTATAATTTTCTTCACTGAGCAGACTTTTCAGCGCATCACTATCTATTTCCTCTAGATCTACAGAGAGCTTTTCTGTAAAAACAAAATTATCAGCGCTTTCAATATTCAGACTTTGAAATAATTGATTTTTAGCTTGAGCGACCTGTAACTCCTGAGCTTTTAGCGCAAGCGAATCATTCAATCTTTCAGATTCAAATTGTACTAGATTGAAGCTATTGGAGCTACCAAAATCCTTCTTTACATTTTCATACTCTAACTGTCTTGTAGATAATTTCAAGCTCGATAGTAGTTGATCATAACGCTCTTGTTGGAGGATTACACTATAGTAGTTTTGGATCAGTTCACGATATAGGTCATGAATAGCGACCTCTTGGGTAAGCATCTGATTTTGGACATCGATACTGAGTTGATCTTTATTGATCGCAATTCTACCACCGCTATAGACGGTCCAATTGGCATCGAGGCTAGCCCCTAAGGTACCATTGTAGAAGTTGCCTTGGATAAAACTTGCAGGATTATTATTACGGGTTAGAGAATTGGTAAAACTTCCATTCACGTCTACAGTAATACCTTTACCCGCTCGTGCCCAAGTATTATTGTTTTCTGCTATTCTGATATTTTGCTCGGCGATTTTGATACCAAAGTTATTTTCTAGACCCATGGAAATCACTTTCTCCAAGAATAATTCTTCTTGTGCAATCAACTGACCTGTACACAGACCGATCAAGAGTAAAATAGGATATATAAATGCTACTCTCATGAGAAGATTAGATTTGATAAAGTGATAGATGCATAGGTGACCATTCCTATGGCAACCAAGGTTGCAATGGCCAGTAGCAAAGTAATTAACCAAGGCATTTGCCTTGTAGGGTGAGCGGGCTCGGCTTCGGCACGGGTAAATTGGTTACCCGTCCATAGCGACATTGATAGTACTCTGATGTCACTTGCAATGACGATAAGAGCCGGTATCATAATCAGCAGTACAAAGGTAGATATCATCAAACCAAAGGCTACTGAAATCGCCATTGGAATAAGGAACTGCGCCTGTACACTTTTCTCCAACATCAAGGGTAATAATCCTGCCACCGTAGTGATAGTAGTCAATAAAATCGGTCTAAATCTCGATACCCCAGTGTCGTACAATGCATCTTTAAATCGTATTCCAGCTTTGATTTTATCATTGAACGTTGATATAAAAACCAAGGCATCATTGACCAATATACCAATCAATGCAATGACACCTAAAATAGACAGTAGACTGATAGGCTTATCCATAAACCAATGACCAAATCCTACACCTATGAATCCAAAAGGGATCAACATAAATACAATCATTGCCTGACTGACGGAACTAAAAGTGAGTACGATGATAAAAAACATGCAAAGAAAAACCAATGGCATGACCGTCTGCATACTGGCAGCGGTCTCTGCATTGGATCTAGCTTGTCCTTCTAGTCCTACACTTACCGATGGATATTTTTTCAATATTGCAGGTAGTATTTCGCTATTGATATCACTATTGATATCGCTTACTGAAGCCTTATCATCGCTTACATCAGCAGTAACTCGTATCTCTCGTCTACCATCTAAGTGATTGATGGTGATGACTCCACGTTTGATTTCAAAATTAGCTAATTCTGATACGGGTATTGATCTACCATCAGCGGTACGGTATCTCATATTGGCTAGATCATCTAAGGAGGATCTATCTGACTCTCCATATCTCACCCATACTTTCACTTCATCCACACCCCGTTGTAGTCGCTGTATCTCAGCTCCAAAAAATCCCTGTCTTATATTTTGCATCAGTTCACCCAAGGTAATGCCGAGATTGTAGGCTTTAGGGGTGAGGCTGAGCTCGACCTCCTTAAGCCCCTCTCGATTATTGTCTTGTATGTCGGTAAGTTCAGAAATATTAGCTAACGAGCTTTTGAGTTCATCTACGGCTAGAGCGATTTCTTCAGCATTGGTTCCAAGTAATGAGATAGATACGGGATCCCCGAAGATGTTTCCTAGTCCAAATACTAAATTTTCGGCTTCATAGATGGGTCCCAGTTGCTTTTTGATGGCATTCGTGATCATTCTGTTGGTGATACCAGGTCGAGATTCTCCATCTCTGAGGTAGACACTTATATTGGCATTATAACTTGACGGCCCCATACTGAGCACTACTTTTTCTATGAGATCTATACTATCTGCAAAGTGCTCTTTCGTCATTTGGTCATTGACCAGCCAAATTGCATTTTGTATAGAATCTGTCAATGGATACATCTGAGATTCACTTGCACCGGCAGGAAGTTCGAGCGATATCTGAAAGCTATCAGACTGTACAAACGGGAAGAAAGTACCCTTGATAAAACCACCGCGAAATGCACCAACGACAATCAAAAGCCCTGCAATGCAAAGCGTCAGGGTAGGTAATGGAAATTTCATACTAAACTTCAAAAGCGGACCGTAAAACTTAGTCTTCAAAAATTCCATAATATTTTCGAAAAACTTACCAATACGATTGGTATTTTCTGGACCTTCCTTCAGCGCTTCTGAATGCGCAATGTGGGCGGGTAGTATCAAAGCTCCTTCTATCAATGAAAATACCAAAGTGAAGATCACAACTATGGCTAGTTCTTTGAATACATCGCCTAAAAAACCGTCAATAAAAAAGAAAGAAGAAAATGCGACTACCGTCGTGATGATGGCTGATGTTACCGCGGGTAATACTTCCATAGTACCATCTAAGGCTGCCTTCATAGGACCTGAACCTCGCTCATAGTGCTGATAAATGTTTTCGGCTATGACGATACCGTCATCTACCAATATCCCGATCACGACGATCATTCCAAAAGTAGAAATGACATTGATCGTAATACCTAATAAGCCTGCAACCATAAACATCCCTGCGAAAGATATCGGTATAGCGAGCGCCACCCAGAAGGATAATCGAAGATTTAAAAACATCGCCAATAAGATCAATACGATAATAAAGCCGAGCAAGCCATTTTCTTTGATAAAGCTGATCCGTTGATTTAAATATTCTTTACCATCTCGTATCTCGGTTACACGTACTTGAGGGTGGTCTTTTTTAAATCCCTCCAGGTATTCCTTGACACTATCAGATACATCAAACATATCTTCATCCAAAGTATTTGAGACATTGATACTGACAGAAGGCGTATTGTTGACATAATTCCGTATCGGTGAATCCTCCCAACGATCTTTAATATTGGCTATTTGATGTAGATATACGATGCCACCATTAGTGTTGGATCGGATGGGTATATCTCGAAGTT
>JAHDGW010000323.1 GCA_020631635.1 Saprospiraceae bacterium | reverse complement strand
GTGTTTTTTAATCCAGGAGCCTGCATTAGATTGTAGGCTCCTTTCTTATGTTGTAGGTAAATTATATGCTGGAGACTAAAAATAACTTGACTTCATAAGGTATGTATCATTCTATTCTACTGTCTGATAGCTACTACGGGATCCATCCTAGAAGCTTGAAATGCAGGTATAAATCCTGCTATAACACCGACAATAATTGATGTGACAACTCCGAAGAGCATCAATCCTACCGAAGCCAAAATAGGAAATGGTGATACCGCCGAAACAATCTTAAGAATTATCACCACCAGTAAAAGCCCCATGACCCCTCCAATCAAACAAAGAATAATATATTCTATCAAGAAATCTAATAGAATAATTCCACGTTTTGCACCGATGGCTTTTTTTACGCCAATGATGCTTGTTCTTTCTTTTACGGATACAAACATGATATTAGCTACGCTGATCATTCCTACAACCAATGCAAAAAATCCAATTATAAAACCTGCGGCATACAAGACTCCAAAAATAGTGTCCAGTATCTCATCGAGCATTGAGATTTCATTTAACGCAAAGTTATTTTCTTCTTTAGGAGCGAGACGTCTATTAGATCGCAATACACCGGTGATCTCTCCCTTCATAGTCTCTAGATCGTATTGATCATCTAATTTAGCATATATGATTTTGCCCATTTCCATTCTATTAGGGCTATCTGTTTTGAGATACTTAGAGGCTGTCTTATAAGAAATCCAAGTAGCTTCATCGTAATTGAGTAAGTTAAATGGATTATCCCCTTCTTCTTTTAGCACTCCTACAACTTGAAATTTTTGTCCAAAGAGCTTCACATGTTTTCCCAAAGGATTGATAGATTGAAAAAGTTCCTTACTTACGGTATATCCTAATATTACTTTATTAGATCCATTGCGCATTTCATTATTCGTAAAATATCGACCTCTCTCGATATTCATATTTTGAACATCTGGATATTCATAGGTAGTACCCATAATAAATGCACCCTCTACACTACTCGATTGATATTTGATGGTTTTCCCAGGAACGAAAATACACATTGCAGTATGAGCGGCGCTTTGTACTTTTTCTTTGATGGCTTCATAATCAGAAAAACTTGGTGACGGACGCTTTACGTACTTCCAATAGTTTTGACCAGGGTCTTCACCAAAAGGCATGACATCAACCATCACAACATCACTACCTAGCTCTCCTAATCCTCCCTTGATACTTGACTCTAGGGAGTTTACAGCACTCATAACGGCAATGATGCAAAATATACCAATTGATATACCCAATAAGGAAAGAGCAGTCCTTAGCTTATTTTGTTGCAGAGACGAAAATGCCTGTCTCCCACTCTCGTATAATATTTTAAAAAGTGTAAACATGAAGTATAAAGCTATTTAAAAATTAATGGATAGCATTGATATCTACTTGGCTTATCGATCAAGAGCCAAATAAGAGTGATGAAATTCAAAAATATTGAATAAAAAGTACCTAAAACAGGCACATTATGAACCTAATGAAACTATTTGGCGTATTAATTGAAGTTCATAGCCTAAATGCTAGAGGAATAATTATTTTTGCAGCCAATTTTATAGAATTACATGAGGACAAAATTATCAACTTTTAATTTTGAATTAGATCAAAAATTAATCGCCGCATACCCAACGGACCAACGAGACGAGTCTCGGTTGATGGTTGTACATAGGGATACGGGAAAGATTGAGCATAAGCAATTTAAAGATGTCATTGACTATTTTGACGATGGTGATGCTTTCATTTTTAACAATACCAAGGTCTTTCCAGCTAGGATGTATGGAAAGAAAGAAAAGACTGGAGCGCAAATCGAAGTATTTCTCCTTAGAGAACTAAATCGAGATGCTCGCCTTTGGGATGTGTTAGTTGATCCCGCCAGAAAAATTAGAGTTGGTAATAAACTTTACTTTGCCGACGAAGAAGATAATGAGCTTTTAGTCGCTGAAGTAGTAGATAATACTACTTCAAGGGGACGTACTATTCGCTTTTTCTATGAAGGGAGTGATGAAGAATTTATGAATATTCTTCACTCTCTAGGACAGACTCCAATACCCAAATATATACAGACGATCCGTGATAAAAAAGAGCCCGAGCCAATTGATCTTGAAAGATATCAAACGATATATGCTAAGGAAATTGGTGCTGTAGCAGCTCCAACTGCTGGACTGCATTTCAGTAGAGAATTACTCAAAAAACTGGAGATCAAAGGTGTTGATTTTGCAGAAATCACATTACACATCGGTTTAGGTACATTCCGAGATATCGAGGTAGAAGATCTTTCTAAACATAAGATGGATGCAGAATACTTCAAGATCACACAATCAGGAGTAGAAACCGTCAACAAAGCTAAAACGGCTAATAAAAAAGTCTGTGCCGTTGGGACTACCAGTATGAGATCTATCGAGTCAGCTGTATCCGCCACAGGACTTTTGAAAACGAGTGAAGGTTGGACCAATAAATTCATTTACCCTCCATTTGATTTCCATATTGCCAATAGTATGATTACTAACTTCCATTTACCGAAGTCAAGTCTGATCATTATGGTATCGGCATTTGGAGGTCATGATCTTATCATGGAGGCTTATGATATTGCAGTAAAAGAGAAATATAGATTCTACAGTTATGGCGATGCCATGCTTATTTTGTAATTAATTACATTTTCTGGAATCTTTTTGAATCATATAAGAGTTAACAAAACGAATGGAGCATGAAACAGTAAAGGATTGGTTACAATCACAAGCCTTTCATCGTTGCATTCATATACGTTTTATTTAAAGTAGTTGTATACATGTATTGGACTTTAGAATTAGCGCATCACTTAGAAGATGCACCTTGGCCAGCTACGAGAGATGAACTCATCGATTACGCCATACGATCAGGTAGCCCACTCGAAGTACTCGAGAATCTACAACAAATAGAAGATGAAGGCGAAATCTATGAGACGATGGAAGACATCTGGCCAGATTATCCACGAAAAGATGATTTTCTCTTCAATGAAGATGAATATTAATTTAAACTAAAGCCTTGTCTTCGGACGGGGCTTTTTATTTTATACCATATACACCGCTATTTTGTCAAAGAATAAAAAGATGGTTATTGCAATTGATGGGTACTCCTCTTGTGGCAAATCTACACTTGCTAGAGATCTTGCTAAAGCATTAGGTTACATTTTCATCGATTCTGGAGCTATGTATAGGGCGGTTGCGTTGTACTCCATCAAGAATGGACTTCATATACAAGAGCTATCAAAAATCGATTTAAGTACGATAAACATCCTATTTGAAAAAGTTAACAACAAAGATCATGTATACTTGAATGATCATGATGTTACCCATGATATACGGGATATAAAAGTATCTAATATTGTCAGTGAAGTGGCTGCTATATCAGCGGTAAGATCATACCTTGTCAAACTTCAGCAAACTTATGGTCAAGATGGCGGTATTGTAATGGATGGCAGAGATATAGGCTCTGTCGTGTTTCCAGATGCAGATTTCAAATTTTATATAGATGCTTCTCTGGAAGAAAGGGGAAGA
>JAHDGW010000322.1 GCA_020631635.1 Saprospiraceae bacterium | reverse complement strand
TCAGTAGTATCACTATTGTGAAGTTTTAGATTATCATGTTATGGTCTTTTGAGAATCTTAATTTACTAACCCTACTGGCCAAAAAGTATAACTCTATTATACTTATGCAGCTCTCATTTTTATAACCAAGTCCAAGTCGTATTTGTTATCAATGCTGTTTTGAGCATCCATTTCTATAAGGTCGAGGTTATTATCAATTACCTCATAGTACTTATTATCGTTAGTCTCGCTTTTACGTAGTGATAATAGCATTTGTATAAGCCTTTGTATCAGGATAATGTCATGCTTGCAATATTGTCGGTATGCAACCATGCACTGATACAGTAGATCTTCAAAATGTACTCTGTTGAGCTGAATGACTTTATCCGTTTTTTCTTTCGATGCAAAGTATTCTTCATCTGCCAATTGCATCCTTAGTCGTAATAGGTTGCTTAAATAATCAAGAGTAATTATGGCAGTTCCTGGATCGTTGACCCCTGGAGACATGGCTTTAAGACCGACCTCCGTTAATTGTTTGATACCTACTAAAAAATTATTTTCCAAACTTCGTTTTCCAATGATCATGTAATCTTGAAGCTTCTCTTTGTCCTCTGTACTCAGTTTTTTATCTGTTTGAAAAAGGGGATCACCTTTCAGTATATACATTCCCTCATATGGTAATACTTTTAAATTACAGTCAAGCTGATCTATAAGAGATAATAAATCTTCTTTCCTAATACCCTGAAAATAACCAGAATTACTAGCGCTGACGATAAACTCAAATGTAATGGATGACTTGCCATTTTGTGAATGATCATATTCCTGCAATCTGATGAGTCGATTTTTGGTTTCTGTATATATCCGTTCTAAAATATTGACAATTTGTATTTCTGCACTTACAGTTTGAATAAATACTACAAACATGGCGAGAGATACTAATGCCATAATGATTCCGTAGAGGACGGGGATTGCATTGGTATAAGAAAGCTCATCCATTGGGCTTACGCTCATCAAGATCAAGATGTTGGAAAAGATAGTGCCTAAGAAAATACCCAATACGATTTGATTATTTTTATTCTCAATCAAACTTGGAAGTAATCGCGGGGAAAAATTTGTACTAGCCTGATTCAAGATAATCATAACCATAGAGAAACTAAAAACGGTCAGGGATAAGATACCTCCGATTATAGTGGTTAGCAATGCACGGGCAGTATCGATATGATCCACGAGAAGGTAGGTAGCATTGTCTTGTAAGAAAGACCTCAACTCAGTAAAATTATAATTTAGACAAATAAGCGAAATCAAGACCAAACCCATCGTTATGAGCGTAGGCATGAAGGCTAACGAACCCGTAATTTTAAGGTAAAAGGATAAGGCTAAGCTTTTTAATTTCTCCATTTTGACGATCTTGTATCTACTTATCAGGAGTGGTTACTTGACATATTTGTTCGAAAATTGAGGATGTGAAGTGGTGTTTTTCCAAATGGGTTAAGAATGCTTAAGTAAAAGCTCAGTAAATTATTGGTATTTTAATAGATTAAAATTTATCTTTGCGTTCCTTATAAAGAAATTCGATTATGAAAAAAGATATTCATCCAGAAAATTACAGAAAGGTAGTGTTCAAAGACCTATCAAATTACTTTCATCACTAAATCTTGTGCAGCCTCAAAAGAGACAATAACATGGGAAGATGGTAATGAATATCCTCTGGTAAAATGTGAGATCACATCGGAATCGCATCCATTCTTCACCGGTAAGATGAAGTTTGTGGATACTGCGGGTCGAATCGACAAATTCAACAAAAAGTTCGCAAAATTTGCGAAACAACAACCTGCTCAAGCAGAAGAATAAAAAGATTAAAGGCCCTGATGTTCAGGGCTTTTTTTTTGCCATAAATTAAGAGAACGGTAGAGTACAAAGACTTACTTTTGTATCAGTATTAGGATTTAGCCATGAAGAATATCATATTATTTGATGACCAAGAGTGGAAGCAGCTCTTGCCTCTGACTTATACTAAGCCCGTATCCGAGCTTAGAGTAGGTATATTGACCATACGTGAAAAATGGGAAAAGCATCTAGGTGCTAAGACAAGCTATATCACCCAAGATTATTTGGCAGAAAAATATGCGATCAATGTTCAGGATGATAATTATATCATCAATGGGGCCGTGCTGCCATCATCAAAGTTATTGGCCTATATCGAGCAGCTCAATATACATGAAGCAATTTTAGATGGTGATGAACTTATTGCCGCTCGATTAGATAGAGAGCGGTTTGATCTATTGATCAATGAAGAGCCTATCGAAGAAATGGTGGGCATAGATATTTCCAATGAAGAAAATCTTTATTCAAGGCTTTCTAGGCCACATGATATTTTTTCACTCAATAGTCAAGAAATAGAGAAAGACTTCAATCTCATCACTAAAAACAGGAGATCTCAGGATATTTCTGATACCAATCAAGTGATCAACCCCGAAAAGATATTTATTGAGAAAGGAGCCAAAGTAGAATGCTCTATATTAAACGCTACAAACGGTCCTATTTACATCGGTGCCAATGCCGAGATTATGGAAGGTAGCGTAGTGAGAGGGGCTTTGGCTATGTGCAATAATTCGGTACTTAAGCTAGGTACCAAAATATATGGAGCGACAACACTGGGTCCATACTGCAAAGTAGGAGGAGAGGTCAATAACTCCGTTCTGCAAGGATATTCCAGCAAAGCACATGATGGATTTTTAGGGAATTCTGTTATCGGAGAGTGGTGCAATCTAGGTGCTGATACCAATAATAGTAATTTGAAAAATAACTATGATGAGGTAAAACTATGGGACTACATCGAAGAGCGATTTACTAAAACTGGATTACAGTTTTGCGGCTTGATCATGGGAGACCACAGCAAATGCGGAATCAATACTATGTTTAATACCGGTACGGTAGTAGGTGTATCTACGAATATCTACGGCAGTGGATTTCCGAGAAACTTTGTGCCTAGTTTTGCATGGGGTGGGGCGAGTGGTTTTACGACTTACAGACTCAATAAGGTCTTTGATGTTAGCGAAAAAGTAATGAAACGTAGAAACTTGGAGTTGACTTTGGAGGATCAGAAAATACTAGAACATATTTTCCTCAAGACAGCAATGTTTAGAAGTTGGGAAAAGGCGTAATACATATTCCTTGGTGGAAACGTCTTTGGAGTTATTTTTCTGATGTCTTGATCGAGCATCGTGTCTCTGGCTTTCATGATGATTTATACTTGCTCCTTTCTAAAGGAAGATTTCAGCTATGTACGGATGATGCCATCTATTCTTATGATGATAAATATGAGAATTTTACCGACATATTTGATCAGATAAACTTAGATCAGCTTCCAGGTAAGCGCATTTTGGTATTAGGTATGGGTTTGGCAAGTATTCCTTATATTTTAGAACATAGATTTAAGCATTTACGGTACGAATACGATTGTGTGGAAATAGATGAAGAAGTAGTAAGTCTTGCCTCTAAATACAGTATCCCCCGACTACAGTCCCCAATGAATACGATCATAGCTGATGCAGAACAATACGTACAGTACTGCCAAAAGGAGTACGATATG
>JAHDGW010000321.1 GCA_020631635.1 Saprospiraceae bacterium | reverse complement strand
TAAAATAATAATCTTGAGGCCCCTCTGCTACGGCATATTTACTAGGACTTTGATATGCTATTTGACTATCTCTATTGAGTATATCATCAATAAAAGAAAAGTCACCTGCTACATAGTCATTTGCTATAGAGCCGCTCCCATCCGTATCACTTACACTGGCAGTAGTTAACCAGTCATTGACTATACTTTCTAATATAGGCTGACCACATTCAAAGACTAGATCATCGGGACAGCTTATTTGTGGTTCTGTATTTCTTAAAAAGACATTAACCGTGCACATATCGGATTCATTGGCGGTATTTGTTGCTGTAATCGTCACCGGGATCGTAGTATTTTGTACGTTACAATTATAAGTACCACATCCATTGCAACTTGTCGTCACTGCATCAGTACAATCATATTCAACAGAAAAACCTAAATCTGTTTCATTGATGGTGATCATATTACCCGTATAATCCAAAGTGATATCACTTGGACAATTAACGAGTAAAGGCGTCTCTGTGAGACCGACTTCTACATCTAATATTTGTTCGCAATTATCTTTATCAGTTATGGTAACTTGGTAGGTTCCATATAACACATTGGTTAAATCTTCGGTAGTTGCACCATTAGACCATAGGAAAGTGAAGGGGGCCCCAGCTGGGTCAGGTTGTACATCTATACTACCATCTGCTACATTAGGACACGAAGCATCATTACTTGTTATGGAATTGGCATTAGGACAACATGAAGGTTGACCTGTACCACATTGTATTCTGACTGGGTCGTTGAAACTACCGAAGGCAGTATATGTAGGGCTTGCGAGGGTACCTGACACCCAGAACATACTATTGATACCTGATGTAAAATTTGGAAAGAAATCAAAAGTAGTATTGCAACCAAGATTTCCAATCAGTGCTCCGTCAGTACAACAATTAGCCCACCCCCAATTGGCCGTTACGGTTGGGAAAAGACCAGAAATTTCTCCTGGATCATCTGAAAAATCAAGAGTAGCACTCGTAGGGAGACAGAAAAAATCTATACTACCTCTACCACCATGTCCACCTCCTGCATCATCAATGAGAATAAATAAACTAATCTCACCAGTAATGGTATTTTCATAAAGAAATAATACCACGGCGTCATTGACTTCAAGACCAGTATTCGCTGATGCTCCATTTGGAACATTATAAGAGAAGAAAGCTACATCATCTTGTGCATTCTGAATGGCATTAATAGGAAACGTCTGAGAACCTTGTGTAGCATTGCAATTACATGGCATAGCAGAACCACTAGACGTCTTACTAGATTTTAGATTATCCAAATTAGATATGCCTCTACCTATGACTACAGGTAATACATCATTATTTGAATTATATGATCCAATAACCTCTTCTTTTGACCAATTGCGTATATCAGTTTCTGTAATATTGATATTAAAATCTGCTTTGTGATTAGCCTTTATCTCTGGAATCTTAATCCATATATCCGCAGAGTTTTCATCAACGGACTCTACCCAATGAGGTAAAAGTCTATTTTTTTGATCTGAAAAATATATTTTACTGATATCATGATAACTATTGAGGTCTACTTTGACTTTGATAGGGTGATCATATTTATCACGACCACTCATCTCTTGAATTTTAAAAGAGTATGTTTCTAATGGGCTTAATATACTTTTTGCAAGCGTATTACCATTTAATTTTGATAATACTAATGATCCAAATGCAGCATAAGGTGAATTTTGAAATGAGGGATTGGATCCACTATTTTGATAGGAAAACCCATTGACGTCATAGTCATTGGTTATGCTTGTAACTCCGCATTCGTCAGAAGCTGAAATCATCTGTAGCCAGTCATCAATTAGTGTCGCATTGCCCTCCGCTTGACATTCTAAAGATAAATCAGATGGACATGCCATATCAGGTCCATTGGTATCTATAACGGTTACTGTAAATTCACAAGTACTTGAATTGTTTTGCTCATCAGTGGCCGTATACGTAACTGTAGAAACTCCCTTATTATAAGCAATATGTGCATTTCCGTTGCCTGAGGCTGTGGTTGCTCCAGACACCGTATAAGTAAGAACGATATCTTCAGTAGCTGTACAATCATCAAATAATATACTTGGCTCTAAGCCAGAGGTGACATTTGCCCCACAACCCGTGGAGTTTACCTCTATGTCCGTATTTCCTGCTACGCAAGTCATCTGAGGCGGAGCACAATCTTCAAAATTGGCCGTAAAAGATGTAGGAAATAAATTGCCGCATCCTTCGTCAAAATACCAAGACTGAGAACCACTGACCCCATTTACAGTAATATTAAGTGGTGCATAACAATCTGGTGGTATAAAATCCCAATATGCCCAGTCATTATAGGCATTGGCTGGTCTTCCTCCTGTACATGTTGAGAGTACAACAACATCATTTTTACATCCAGGTAAATTATTTACCGTTGTATTGATGACAGCCCCTTGAGCGGCATAAAAACTATTGGTAACTGTAGTACCGTCGTCTACAATAATCTGTACTTCTGCGTCTCCAAAGGTAGTAATGTTGCCATGCCAGTGTTCCATCCATACCCTTATACTACCAGCATCAGTCACACAGTAAGTTACTTGTACGGAGTGAGCTTGAACCTGCCCGATACATAATACTAGAATACATCCTAGAAGCCAAAATTTGAAGGCTTGCAAAAAAGAATGACCTGTTGCAAAAAGATAGAGATTAATATTTTCCATAGATACCTAGCAATATTTTTTCTCCATTTGGAGAAAATTCACAAGGTTCTATTAAAAAGACAGATTGATTACAAATATACTATATATATGATATTTTTTATATATGATCCTAAAATTAACAATTATCCAGTACACATCTAAATCCGACATCTATCTGAATTCTATTTTCAGGAAGTCTCAAACTTGGTGCTTTTTCTTCATCACCACAGTTTTTCAAATCACTCAAATAAGATCCTCCCTTTACCATCGTTGTATATCCCTCCTTTTGCACCCATTCCCAAACATTTCCATAGATATCAAAAAGTCGATATTTATTTGGCAAGGTTACTCCTACAGGACTCATCTCTGCCTTAAAGCCATCTTTACCTTTATCATTTATTGGAAATATACCCTCCCAAGTATTACCCAAAACCACTTCTTTACCTTTGAAGGTTTCCCACTCTTGAGCGGAAGGAAGTCTACCTCCTATCCAATCACAATAGGCGCAGGCATCCGCATATGATACCATTGTAGCTGGTAAATTTTCATTTTTAAATTTTTGATACTCTACCCAAGTATTACCAAATAGTTTAGGTATCCATTGCTCTTCTTGAAATGAGTAAATATATCCAGTCCTATGATTATCAAATTCTGATATATAGTTATTACTAGCTTTGAAAGCTTTAAACTCCGATATACTTACTTCTTGTTTCTGTACACATATATGATCAAGCTTTACAAAGTCATTTTCATAATTCTGGCATTGTAAAACCACCAGTTGATAGAGAAGAATAAGGCTCAGATATCCTAATTTTTTCATATGTATAAACAAGCTCAAGTGTAATGATGGTAATAATACAAAAAAGCCCAAATCTACTGATGTAGATCTGAGCTTTTTGGT
>JAHDGW010000320.1 GCA_020631635.1 Saprospiraceae bacterium | reverse complement strand
AAAGATTAACTAATTGATTTAGGGTCTATCTTGATGCCAGGACTCATGGAGCTTGCAACGCTGATAGACTTTAAATAAGTCCCTTTCAATGAAGCAGGCTTCATTTTGGTTATTGTTCCTAATAATTCACTTGCATTTTCTGTAAGCTTATTCGCATCAAAAGATACTCTTCCGACAGAACTGTGTATAATACCGTATTTATCAACTCTAAATGCAATTTTACCTTTTTTCACCTCAGCTACTGCTGCACCGACATTAGGTGTTACCGTACCTGTTTTAGGGTTAGGCATAAGACCTCTAGGCCCTAAAATTCTACCAATACGACCAACCTTGGCCATGACACTAGGCATAGCTACTACTACGTCGATATCTGTCCATCCACCTTGTATCTTTTGCACATAGTCATCAAGACCAACATGATCGGCACCCGCTGCTTTTGCCTCTTCTTCTTTATCAGGAGTACATAACACTAATACTCTTTTTGATTTACCTGTCCCGTTAGGTAAACTAACAGTGCCTCGGATCGCCTGATCAGCTTTTCTTGGATCAACACCCAATCTAATATGAAGATCAATCGAAGAATCAAATTTAGTGAGATTCACCTCTTTTACAAGACTCATTGCATCTTGTAGAGAGTAGAGCTTTTCAGAATCCACTTTTTCAAGTGCTGCTCTTTTCTTTTTAGACAATTTTGCCATTATTATTAATTTTCGAGGTTAGCGTTCATGACATGAACTCCCTCATTGAATAAATTACTACAAATAAGACTAAGCTTCCCAAGGAGGAGTACCACTAATGGTAACACCCATACTTCTTGCAGTACCTGCGACCATTTTCATACCACTTTCGACGGTGAATGCATTTAGGTCAGGCATTTTATTTTCTGCAATAGCACGAACATCATCCCATGATACAGATCCAACCTTATTACGGTTAGACTCTGGGCTTCCTTTCTTGAGCTTCGCCTTTTCCAATAACTGGATTGCCGCAGGTGGTGTTTTTATTACAAATTCAAATGATTTGTCTTTAAAAACCGTAATTACTACAGGTAATAATTGACCACGAGCATCTTCTGTCTTAGCGTTGAAACGCTTACAGAATTCCATAATGTTGACTCCTTTTGCACCGAGTGCAGGACCAACTGGAGGAGAAGGGTTCGCTGAACCACCTCTTACTTGTAACTTAATAAAACCATCAATTTCTTTAGCCATCTTTTTGACTTTATGTTTGTTTATCGACTTGCATGAAGTTTAATTCAACCTCAGTACCACGTCCAAAAATCTTTACAATTACTTTTAACTTCTTCTTTTCTTCGTTTACCTCTTTAATATCACCTACAAAATCTTTGAAAGGTCCATCAATTATTTTGACAGTTTCTCCAACGATAAAAGGCTCTATTAATGCTTCTCCTACTTCTGAAGATTCATCAACCTTACCTAGCATCCGATTTGCCTCAGATTGTTGCATCGGAATAGGATTAGTTCTACCTAAGAAATGAATTACGTTAGGCATATTAGCGATAGTCTGAATAATTTCACCAGAAAATCTACCTGTAACGGCCTCGATAAGTATATAACCTGGTAAAATGTTTCTCTCCAGAATCACTTTTTTACCAGCCCTTATCTTGTATACCTTTTCACTAGGCACAAGTACTTGAGTCACTGATTCTGACCAAGAATTACGTTGGATTTCCAACTCAATTCTTTCCTTGATCTTCTTTTCTTTACCGCTAATCACACGGAGTGAATACCATTTTCTATTTTCAGACATAACTTAGAACTACTTTAATATTTCATAAAGTGGCTCCAATGTACCTTTGAATACGGCGTCCATCAGAAACACAATAAGTGCTATTATTATTGTACCTATTAAAACTAATCTTGCGCTTGCTAAAAGATCAGACCAGCTCGGCCAAGTCACCTTATGCAAAAGCTCATTGTAGCTTTCTTTGATGTATAAAATTACATTATCCATGATAGGTTTTATATTCTGTTACGATCTTCTTCAAGATCGAATTGTTCAATAATGACTCCCTGAAAACCAGAGAAGCTAAAAACTATTAGCACGGGCACTAGGATTCGAACCCAGATCAAAGGTTTTGGAGACCTCTATTCTACCATTGAACTATGCCCGTAGAACCATAAGCTAATAAAACTAGCCTATAAACGAAAATTAAGCATCCGCCAGAAGCGGATACTTAATTTATATTTCAATATTAACCTATACCCACTTAAGGAATAGGACAATTACGATATTAATCAATAATTTCAGTAACCTGACCTGCACCTACTGTTCTACCACCTTCACGGATTGCAAAACGTAGACCTTTTTCCATTGCGATAGGATTGATCAAATTCACCTCTAATGTTACATTATCACCAGGCATTACCATTTCTACTCCGTCAGCTAACTTTACATCACCTGTAACGTCTGTTGTTCTGAAGTAAAATTGAGGTCTATAACCATTGAAGAAAGGAGTATGACGTCCACCTTCATCTTTTCCTAGAACATATACTTCACATTTGAAATGGTGGTGAGGAGTAACAGAGCCAGGCTTAACTATAACCATACCTCTTTTGATATCAGCTTTATCGATACCTCTAAGTAAAAGACCAGCATTATCACCAGCTTCCCCTCTTTCTAGTATCTTTCTAAACATCTCTACACCTGTGATAGTAGAAGTCAAAGGCTTTTCTTCCTTATCCATCATACCTACGATCTCAACTGGATCACCTGTATTGATTACACCTCTTTCTATTCTTCCTGTTGCAACAGTACCTCTACCTGTAATAGAGAATACGTCCTCAATAGGCATCAAGAATGGCTTATCAACATCTCTCACTGGCTCAGGAATATCTGCATCAACTGCAGCCATAAGAGCCTGAATTTGAGCTACACCATTTGCATCATCTTCTAATGCTTTAATTGCAGATCCTTGGATTACAGAAGAACCATCACCATCGAACTCATATTGATCAAGAAGCTCTCTTACTTCCATTTCTACAAGTTCAAGCATTTCCTCATCATCAACAAGGTCAATTTTATTCATGAATACCACAATCTTAGGCACCCCTACTTGTCTACACAAAAGGATGTGCTCTCTTGTTTGAGGCATAGGACCATCAGTTGCCGCAACAACTAATATTGCTCCATCCATCTGCGCAGCACCTGTAACCATGTTTTTTACATAATCGGCGTGACCTGGACAATCTACGTGAGCATAGTGCCTGTTAGTAGTTTCGTATTCAACGTGGGCAGTATTAATAGTAATACCTCTCTCCTTTTCTTCAGGAGCACCATCGATTGAATCATAATCTTTTTTCTCAGCAAGACCATCTTTTGACAGTACATATGTGATGGCAGCTGTCAATGTAGTCTTACCGTGATCAACGTGACCAATAGTACCGACGTTTACGTGGGGTTTGGTACGTGCAAAAGTTTCTTTAGCCATCAGAAATAATTTAAATAGATAAATTAATTAATTATAAAATGTTCTTTATTCCTTGTATCACGAGAAAACAAAATAATAGAGCCAATGAAGGGAATTGAACCCCCGACCCCTTCCTTACCATGGAAGTGCTCTACCCCTGAGCTACATT
>JAHDGW010000319.1 GCA_020631635.1 Saprospiraceae bacterium | reverse complement strand
TACTGCAAACTTCAAATGCTGCTTTAATGTCCATGATTGTTCCCTGAACACTTTGTGATCTAATTGCTTTCTTAACTTTAGAAGAGAAAATATTCCTGGCATCTTAAAAATTAGGCATTTGCATTAAAAATATCTTTCGTCTTTTCGATACAATCAATAATATTTTTAAAATTTCCATCCTCAAAATAATCGCCTATTTGGTTTTTGCTAAAACCTTTTATCAACGTAGATTCTTCTTCATAAAAAGCGTTGAAAGGAACTTGATAACGAATAAAAAGTAAATATGAATACTTAAGAGCTTCTCTTTTAAAGTGTTTAAAATCGACACTTAGTGGGTCAAAAGAATCTAACATTTCAAAATACTCTTGTTTAGACTCTATGTCTAAAGTAAACCCTTTACCTCTAAAGTGAGTTTTAGAAACTACAATACATGGTACATTGACTAGCGGCATTTCCATCCCTGCTGTAGTAGTATGTACCATACCCATAGTGGTAATATCATAAATACTCCAACTATTAACCTTTTCTTCAGGTCTTATAATTCGAACATTTGTTGAAGGTTGAATTTTATCTAATATGATATTATAAAAAGGCATATTTGTACCTATTACAACTTCCGCAGGATGTATCTTAACAATTAACTGCTTTTCGGGATGCCTATTAAACCAATCTATTGTTTCTATTACCCACTCTACCGGATTTATAAATGCGATTTCCCTTTGGGCTGAAGCCGCATCCCATAATACATTTGTGAACAAAGTATAAATAGGCTTTTGAGGATCAAGTCCAAGAAAATCAATGGTTTTACTTTTGGATGTAGCCTCTCCAAAGTTGTAAACAAAAACGTCGTTTTTATGAGAAACTCGAGAGTCTAAGTAATCATTAATTTTACTGAGTTCTATCTCTGTTAATTCTTTATCTTTTACTTTTTGCCATTCATCAGATACATCCCAAGAGTCGCCAGTCTTATTCCAATTAAAAACTTGCGAATGCCTCATTTTGCCTCTTCCATGAACCAAAATTGGTATATTATTATCATTTAGCACCTGAAAGGGAGGACCCCAAGTACTATATATACCATGACTCATAATAACACTATCTGGTCTCATCTTAACGATTTCCTGACCCAGCTGATGCGTTATACTTATCGCTCTTTTTATTTGCGATTTCTTCTCTTTAATATTAGGTAAATCATCTGTGATTATTCCAACTTTATATTGTTTAAGTAGCATAGACTCAACAATATTGTCATACTTTGAATCATAAGCCAGTTCTTTCTCACTTTTGACTATTTGGTCTATTGTCTTATAATCTAGACCTAGTTTTTGTAAAAACAACTTGCCAAATTCATAGCCCCTTAAAGCTGTATCATCCCAGGATGATTCGTTATTAATTTTTTTTAACTCATGAATAGGCAACATGTTTTTGTCTATTACAAACAATACACTATGACCTCTTTTCCTCAGAGCGAGTCCTATTAAACCTTCTATAAAAAGATGAAAAGTACTGCCCGGTAACATCAATAGTATTATTATACTTTGCGGTTTGTCACTCTTTGCAATCTCTCCTTTAACAAGGCTTTTACATTGAGCCAGAATAACACTTTTATCTAACACTGTCTTACCTAACCGCTCATAACTAAAACCTAGCTTATTGAGTAGCATCGCTAAAGTCGGAAATATATAGAGTTTTATCTTTTCTTTTAGAGTCATTAATCTTTCCTTGAAATATTCAAAAAGTAAATATTTATATCTGGTATCTGTACGTATTTACTCAAGCTCAATGAGCTTATTATAAAACAACTGAGAATCTCCACTCAATGATTTTATTTGGTTTTTTGTTATTGCTTCCATTAGTTGGATGTCGTCATATAAGGACATTGCTTTATCAACAACTCTATTAACATCTGCCATAGTTGCCGTAACAATACCACAACACGATGCTAGCATAGATTCACTTATTCCTTTATAGACTAATTTCTGATTTTCTACATAATAGCACGTGACAAAGGGTTTTCTAAGTGCTATAAGTTCTATACTAAGGACACTAGAGGGAACTACACAAATCTTTGATTTATCGATATATCTTATCATTTCTTGTTCTGATAAAAATTGTAGTTGACAAAGATTATTGGACGATTCTGGCCAATGATATTTTTTTCCAGATACGAAATATATTGGATCCTCAAAACCGTTTTTGAGCAATTGTATTACTATTTTATATCCTAAATCGTTAGGGTCTGCACCACCAAAACATACAAATACCCCTTGACCTTGAAGTTCTGGTGTGATACGTTTTTTGGCCGCTTTTAAAAAACTCTCGCGTAGCATAGCGTACTCCAAACCCAAAAAGTATTTAATACTTTCATTACGAAACAGCTCTTTAGTGATACCTGGAGTATGGTTTAACACGGCTGTGACATAATCTAATGGCTCTGGTAGGTCATTTATCATTATAAGTTTTCTGACTTTTGGAAAAACAGATTTTCTCCAATCAGAACTAAAATGATAACCGTCCACCCATAGAATATCATTTATATCTAATATATCGATAAACGCCGACTGATCTTTAACTGCTGAAAAGGTCCAATCTTTAGTCAATAGCCCTTTACAGAATTCTTCGTTTTCACTACTTACGACAAAGTGTATTTCGTGCTTTTTTTCAAACATAGAAGCCACCGCTGACAAACGTGATAGATGTCCTCTACCAATAGTGGTATTGGCATCAACTCTAAAAATCATTCTATCTTTAGTTTTTCCCATTATTTTAGCCTCCTTTAAATATATCCGGTAAAACTAGCAATCTGCCATCTTGAATGTTCTTTTCGCAAAACAAAAAGACTTCTCCAATTCAATGGAATAGAGGGGCCATTTTTTATTGGTAGCTCTCCATCAAATACTTTATGAACCATCATCACATTGTCAAAAAATTCAAAGTTTTCTAAATGGGTAGTCGCATAAAATACTTCTCTCGGATCACAATCAAAATTGTTTTTTTTAAACTCAATGCTATCGTTTATCCATTGGTTTTTGTAGCTTGCTAAGCTTGGGAAAGAGAGTTGCCATAGCTCCGTATTACTTGTTTTATTCATATTAATACCAAAAAACCCAGGCTCTAAATAATCTGATGCTACGAATTCCCAATTTTGATCCAAAAATCCCTCGAAATCATTTTTAATTAAAATATTCCACACTTCATGTTTTTCAGAATTGGGTTTAAATGGATTAGTATAAATTTGCATTTATCAATTTGTACGTATTACCTAAGAAAATAATTCATATTGATATTCGATATTATATGACATTGTCAGGTTTAATATAATCTCCATCCAAAATGTCTGTTTGTAATTTCTTACCAATAATCCTTTGTAAATCATACGGGTGTAGCGCATCTTTTGGGCAAGGCCTCAAAACCACTAAGTCCTCTCTTTTTAAAGTATCCCCTTTACTTAATGGTCGGCTTGCTCTAATAGATCGTCGCTGCACAATGCTGGTGTTTTGCTCATTATCCATTATGTTTTTTACACCGTCCCCTATCATTAAGTCAACGTAATCTTCGACTTGTACAAGCTGTTTTACTAAGTCAACTTTCTGGTCATGCACCATTTGATTATTTAGTTGCTTTTTTAGATTTTCTG
>JAHDGW010000318.1 GCA_020631635.1 Saprospiraceae bacterium | reverse complement strand
ATAGTGTTTAACGATCTTTAGTTTTCTACATCAAATCGCCGTCATGATAGCATACCAGAGAATTAATTTACTTGCCATCCTATTATGTATAACTATACAGACTTATGCTCAACTAGAGATTGCTGAAAACTTAGAAATTAATATTCAAAAGATATATCCATCTTTTTCCGTAGACCAAGACGAGATTTCAGGTCTTAAGGTCATCTCCGATCTCAATCCACATTTCAAAACGGAGTGGATTAAGGAATATTACACAGTTCAATTTTCTGCCGAGGTAAAAGGACAGATGAGATATGCTAAATCCAAGAACAATATCATCACAGAGGAACAGAGATCACTCCTGAATAATGTTGATCATGAGAGCAAGGTGAATATTTCTATAGACTACTTACCCGATAATAATTTAAGCCATAATGAAGCTAAAAACTTTAGTTTTGATGCCATAGTTGAGCCCCACAGGCATGCAAAATTTGGAACGAAAGAGGCAGATATGAAGAAATATCTCAATAAAACCATAGATATCAGCAAGCTTAAGCAAGTATATAAACCTCATGCTGTCGCTGTTGTGAAATTTACGGTAAATTCTACTGGTCTGGTAACCGATATTCAACTAGTAGAATCCACTAGTAGTAAAGAAGTGGATGACATGCTGACGCAGGCTATTTGCAATATGCCAGATTGGACACCCGCAAAATATAGAGATGGCACTCTTACCTCTCAAGATCTAGTGCTGACTGTTGGAGATCACAATAGCTGTACCATGAACCTTTTTAATATTAGAAAGGATGGTAAGCCTTATCTAGCTGAGTAGTACATAAGGATCAAAATCCACAAAATCTTATATCTTACTGACAATTTCACTTAAAAATTGCTGCTACCTTCATTGCTCAACAACTTAAGTGGCTACCTTGAGGTTAAATTGATCAAGCTATCCTAATTAATTTGAAAGGAATATCTATAAAATATCTATTAGCCACTTTCATCTACTGGTCGATGCTTGGTATGGGTATCTGTCAAACAATCGTTGATTTTGATTATACTGTTAACGAAAAAGCCCAAATTCAAATATCTGTAGAGTCCACAACAAATCATTATTATATTTTAAAAACACGTCATCAAGGTTCCTTAGAATTTGATGTCATCAGTTCGATGACTTTAGGAAAAGACGGCAGCACCGTGATAACCGAAGCTACCGGTGCATATCCCGCAGATCATTATCAGCTTATCCAATACGACATCAATGACCCTGTAGATACCGACAACGATGGGGTCGATGATATTACAGAATATCATAATATACCTACTCAAAGTCCGCTCAATGCCGCTCCGTCTATCAACGCTGAAGATGGTTATACTTCATTAGATGATTTTACCAGATTCAGAAGCCTGTCTGTAACTAATGATATTGTACTATGGTCAGAGTTTCTTAATGGAAAAGTATTCGTGAAATATATAATTTCTGATTTTCATACTCAAGAACCAAAAGTTTACTTTATACACAGTGACAATCATAATCTACATGCAGATTTTGCACAAGAGATAGGTATTGATCATTTAGGAGATCAAGTCAAAAAAGGACAGGTGATATATCATCCTGATGTGATATCACCAAATGGTACTTTAGGCTCCTTTGTATTTAACTACAGTAATGGCCATGGAGATGATTTTGAGGTGGTCCAACGTACGTATGAGCTACTGGCATCCAATATGTTTTTCTTAGAAAATAATCTCTCATACTTCATTACAGAACGGAATGAAGACGAATACGAAAGAGATGAAGAATTGTTTGATGATTCTAGGGTACCTATTCTATTTGAGTCAGAAGTCTATGCAGATATCGACTACTGGGGACTACATGGTGCAGAAGGTTATGGACTTTTTAGACATATGGACTTAGAAGAAATCCCAGGACCCAAGGATATTGTACTCTATGATGCCCTACCTAACTCTCTGCCAAGAGTGGGTGGAATCATAACATCAGTGACACAGACTCCCCTATCTCATGTCAATCTTAGAGCCATCCAAGATGATATACCCAATGCATTTATCCGTGATCCACTAGCCATCGATTCTGTCGCTGCATTATTGGATAAGTTGATTTATTATCGAGTGGAGCAAGATCGATACTATATACGTGAAGCAACTGCTGACGAAGTCAATGCATGGTATGAAGATATAAGACCAAAGGAAGAGCAAATCCCATTGCTCAACTTAGACTATCAAGATATACTACCTCTCGATTCTATCTCATTCACCATGAACGATGGTTATGGGACTAAATGTGCCAATGTAGCGGTGATGAGATCATTCGGATTTCCAGAAGGTACCTCTCCTGATGGTTTTGGTATTCCGTTTTACTTTTATCAAGAATTCATGGAATACAACAACTTCTTTGAAGAAGTAGAATCTATTATCAACACAGAAGGTTTTTTGGACGATCGAGAACTACGTGATGATCTTCTGAATGATTTTCGAAAAAAGATAAAAGATGCTCCGATGCCTCCTTGGATGTTAGACGCATTGGAGGATATGCAAGATTCATTTGCGGAAGGAATTTCTATAAGATGTCGATCGAGTACCAATAATGAGGACTTGCCAGGTTTCAGTGGAGCCGGGCTTTATGACTCTAAAACACAACATCCTGATGAAGGACATATTTCTAAATCCGTCAAGCAGGTGTACGCAAGTCTTTGGAATCTTAGGGCTTTTGACGAACGTGATTTTTTCAGAGTCAATCATCAGATTGCTTCCATGGGAATACTATGTCATCCTAACTACCCTGACGAGCAAGCTAATGGTGTAGGAGTAAGTACTGACCCTATTTATAACACTAACAATACTTTTTATCTCAATACGCAAGTGGGTGAAGATCTGATCACCAACCCAGATTTTGGGACTATCCCAGAGGAGATCTTACTTGATCGAGAATCCTTAAGCGAAAATGACTATATCGTAATCCAGAGATCGAGCCTATTGGAAGGTGATACCTTGATCATGAGTGATGACTACCTCGATCAAATGCGCGATTATCTGACCACCATTCACGATGAGTTTGCAATTCTGTATAATGCAACAGATGCAGCAAATTTTGCCATGGATATTGAGTATAAAATTACCAATACGGGGCAACTCATCATCAAGCAAGCACGTCCATGGGCGGCGTTTAGTGTTTCAGAAGAGCAGATTGATCCTGAAGATCCTGAGGAGCCTCTAAAATTATTATTGAGCCCCAACCCTACAACTAGTGGAGTGAGTATTGAATGTATAGATTGCAATGTGGATAAGTGGTATCTACTTGATATGGCAGGAAAGATCATAGCTATAACCGATGGTTGGGCAAGCTATGGTGAAACAGTTGGTTTTTATCTATCTAAGTATCCAAAAGGTGTATACATTATCCATGGAGAGTCTGTGGAAGGTGTAAAGTATTCTGCGAAAATTATCAAGTTATAAAACAGTCTTAGCTTTATTCCTTACCCAGTTTAAACTATTCACTTATTTTCAAGTCATAGATTGAAAGCTGATAATGAATACATCAAACAATCTACGGGGAACCTATTTTTTCTTGCTAATCACAATGATCTTATGCACTATCGCATGTGATAAAAATAATGACTCAGATGATATGAATAATCCCTC
>JAHDGW010000007.1:29092-30857 GCA_020631635.1 Saprospiraceae bacterium | reverse complement strand
CACTCAATTCTAAGATGTAGATGCCGTCACTCACTTGATCTAGAGGTAATATACTTCCTGATTGTAAATTTACATCGGTGATTATCAATTGACCTTGATTATTATAGATCCTCGCTTGTAGGCTTTTAGTTGTCTGATCTTCAAAACTTATTTGTATATAATCAGAAGTAGGATTTGGAAAGACCTTAAAGCTTCTTAAAAATTCTAAATCATTGACTCCTACTACGGACTCCAAGTCATAGTTAAGAGACAAATAGACACAATCATTTTCATCTCTGACGGCTACTTGATAAGTACCAGGACCTACATTTACTAGATCCTCATCGGTACTTATGACCTGACCATCTTGTAGCCACTGGAAAGTATATGTGCCAGTACCACCTTCTACCAATATATCAATAGATCCATCGTTACTAGATCCTGTCTGAGGATCAGTAAGTATAGCATCTGCCACGACTAATATAGGCGGGTTAGATACTTCAAAAGGAACTACAACCAGACAACCAGTAGCATCTGCTACATAAGCTTCATACTCACCGGCAGCTAAAAACATAGTATCGATCGGAGTATTATAAGTAGTGCTATAAGGTGGATTTCCTCCAGTTATATCCAATTCTAAGAGACCGTCTGAAAAATTGAAACAACTAGGATTGGTCACTACAGCGGTTGCATCTAAGGTAGATTCTACCGTAACGTCAAAAGTACATGAGCTACTATTTCCAGAAGCATCAGTAAAGGTATAAGTCAAAGTAGAGGTGCCTATAGGGAAATTTTCTTCAGTAGGAAATGACGAACTAATACTTGTATCCACCACAGCACAATTGTCGATCACAGGTATATCAAAAATAATTGGATCACATCCAGTAATGGTGACATCATCAATGCAACTTGCAATCGGAGCAATACTATCTACAATCGTCAACTGTATCGTATCGGTACTTATATTTCCGTTTACATCGAACGCATCTACAATGATATCATAGGTGCCAATTCCTGAACAATCTACACTTATCTCTGTAAAATTAAAACCAGCGATTCCACAATTATCAGATGTTCCTAAATTGAAATTAGTTTCGTCATAAGATGGGACCATTCCCATAGAGTCTATAGCTAATTCAAAGTCCATCAATAATAGTTCAGGAGCTAGATTATCAATATTATTCAAGAGTATAGAGTCAGTTATCATACAATTATTTTGATCTGATACAGTAAGGTAATATGTACCAGTACCTAGATTCATAATGGTATCACTTACCGCTCCTGTGCTCCACGTGTATACGTAAGGTGCAGTACCACCTGTGACATTACCCGTGATGGATCCCGTACTATCGCCTTGACAAACAGGGTTACTCAATATTTCGAGATCTAGAGTCAGGCTATCCGGTTCGCCGATGATGAGATCCGATAATATGACCTCACATAGTAGATCATCGGTAATCGTGACGGTATAATTGCCTGATGGCAAAGTATCTGCCATTTCAGTACCAATGCCTTGATGAGACCATACATAGCTTACATTTCCTGTCGCATTAGATGTGTCGATGACGATAGTACCATCGCTTACGCCATAGCAACTTACACTATCTACTGTAGCGCTTGCCATCAATATACAGTCGCCACTAGATACGGAAGCCGTTGCGGTTGTTGTACAATTATTACTATCGGTGATAGTCACCGTGTATTGACCAGGACTTAGTCCGGTAATAGAATTTCCCAAAGTCCCATTTGACCACTCAGCATTTAGGGTACCAGTACCTCCCATAGG
>JAHDGW010000007.1:0-29082 GCA_020631635.1 Saprospiraceae bacterium | reverse complement strand
GTTCCATCATTTGCCCCGGCAATCGATTCATTGTTACTCGTGATATTACTTACTATTGGATCTGGCTCGGTAAGGGTAACACTGCTCGTAGCTTGACAACCATTGGCATCAGTGACAAGTACAGAATATGTACCAGCTCCAAGATTATCGTCAAAAAAATCGGTATTACCATTAGACCACTGGAAGTTAAAAGGCGATGTACCGCCAGTAGTTACAATAGATGAAAATCCATCCATGGATCCATTGCATGAAGGGTTTTGGCTATTGCTATGCTGTGCTGTCAGAGCGTTTGGCTCAGTGATCAGAAAGCTCATCGAACTGCTACAATTATTTACATCACTTACAGTAACGGTATATGTATTTGCTGATAAAGAGGATAGACTATTACCCAGAAGTCCATTGCTCCACGTTGTTGTAAGATTACCCGTGCCACCCGAGGTGGCTATATCGATAGTGCCATCAGTTTGGCCATTACAGCTTATATTGGTGGTGCTTAAGGTAGTGATTACTAATTGTCCGGGTTCTGCAAGTCCTGTATTGAGAAACTTACTACATCCATTGGCATCAGTAACGGTGACTGCATAGTTGCCGGCGATTATACCTGCGTTCGTTGCCGTTGTGGCACCATTTGACCAGTTGTAACTATAGCCACTACCTCCAGTAGCGTTTACAGTCAAGCTTCCATCAGAAGCTCCAAAACAACTTGGGTTTTGAGTGTTGGAGATGCTGATATTAAGATTAGAACCAGGCATAACCGTAGCGTTAGTTTCAGCAGTACAGTTATTAGCATCGGTCACTGTTATTTGATAAGTCCCTGGCGATAAGTTGTTGTTGCTGCTTCCTGTCAAGCCATTACTCCAAGTATACATGTAGGACGGAGAGCCCCCTGTAGCATTTAAAGTAATGCTACCATCATTATCATTTTGACAAGATTCATTTTGGCTGTTTATGACAGAAAGTAAAATAGCAGTGGGTTCCTGAATAGTCACATTTAAGGTTTTCGAACAATTTTGAGTGTCAGATACTACGACAGTATATACTCCACCACTTACTCCTGTAAGTGTAGGCCCAGTCTGTCCATTACTCCATTGATACGTAAAACCAGCATTACCGCCCGAGGCTATCACTTGACTTGATCCGTCAGATGCACCATTACAACTTACATCAAAATGTTGAATTTCGTTGATCGTGATATCACTAGGTGAGGCAATCATTACAGATGCGGATGCTGTGGTAGCTGTATTATCCGTCACGGTTACGGTATGCATTCCCGCATTGAGTGCTAGTGCTGTTGCCGTATTTTCTCCATTATCCCAAGCATAGTTATATCCAGGTGTTCCTCCTGAAGCCATTACAGTTGCAGACCCATCGCTGTCTCCGAAACAAGTGACTGGACTATCAGAAGTAATACTTGCAGTAAGGGTAGGGCCAGAAGTTGCTAATGTACCTGACGTATTGGTAAAGACAATGCGATCGCCACTAGATCCTGATCCATTGGCAATATTTCCAACTCCATAAAAGGTAATTACATCTCCTGAGGGACCAGAAGGAGCAGTCCAATCGGCTGTCCAACTAATGGAGTTGCCAGAGAAAGCGGTAGATCCTGCATGCTCATGGTAAGTCCTACCTGCTTGCATAGTAATCGTCGTATTTTGTCCTGAAGCGGTAGAGTTATTAGAAATACTACCAGCGTTGAGATTAGTCCCATTGAGAGCTACCCATTGAAAGCCTGCTCTATTGGCCGCTCCATTGGGGTTGGTAAGTGTCACGGTTATTGGATATGTATTACCAGGGGTTATGCTGGTAGGTAATCCCGTAAATGTTATATCACCGTCTAGTCCAGCTCCGCTTCCAGTATGGCATCCTGATTCGCTACATGTCCCTTCTCCAGGGCCACCAGTCTTACCATTAGGAGGATTACTAGAAAAGGATAGAATTACGATAGACGCAAAAATGGTAAAACCAAACGCTTTAATACGCTTGAATTGCTCTAGAATGCTAGTATTGTGTTTCTTCATCTCAGCTTTACGATTTATATTAGGCTAATCTAATATACACTAAGACGAATACAACAATGGTATTCCCTACAATCTATCTCTTAAAGTCTACTTAAATAATGAATCTACGAATGCTTTTTTGTTAAATATTTGAAGTTGATCAATACCTTCTCCCACTCCGATATATTTGATTGGTATCTTGAATTGATCAGAAATCCCCAAAATAACACCACCTTTTGCAGTTCCGTCCAGTTTGGTTAATGCCAGAGCAGTTACTTCTGTAGCTTTAATAAATCTTTTTGCCTGCTCAATGGCATTTTGGCCTGTAGATGCATCAAGTACCAGTAGTACATCATGAGGTGCACCGGGAAGTCTTTTATCTACAGATCTTTTGATCTTGGACAATTCTTCCATAAGGTGTTTTTTAGTATGCAGTCTACCAGCGGTATCGATGATAGCAATATCTAAATCCATCTCCATGGCGTAATTTACAGTCTCGTATGCGACTGCTGCAGGATCGGTGTTCATTCCTTTATTAAAAAAGAAACAATCGACACGATTTGCCCATATTTTAAGTTGGTCCACGGCTGCAGCGCGGAAGGTGTCTCCAGCTCCTAGTACGAGGTCATGCCCCTTCTTTTTAAATTGGTTGGCTAATTTACCTATCGTAGTTGTTTTACCTACTCCGTTGACACCCACGACCATAAGGACATAAGGCTTATCTCCAGCTGGGATTATGTAATCTTCTTGATCGACCGTGTTATTTTCTGATAATATATCAATAATTAGCTGCTTAAGTATATCA
Source organism: Saprospiraceae bacterium (assembly GCA_020631635.1). Taxonomy (GTDB): domain Bacteria; phylum Bacteroidota; class Bacteroidia; order Chitinophagales; family Saprospiraceae; genus JAHDGW01. The sequence goes on along the minus strand of JAHDGW010000007.1, from coordinate 26,280 downwards.
TTGAGTTCGGAAGTGTTGAGATATTTATCTTCAGCTACTTTTGCCTCTAATCGGTCTATGATTTTGATAGTAGTTTCTAGTCCTACATCAGAGCTAATCAATATCTGCTCGAGTTCATCTAAAAACTCTTCATCTACTGTTGCTTTTCCAGCTACTGCCTTACTGATCTGAGAAAAAAAGTTGGATTTGGTTTTTTCCAAGCCTTTATCAAGATCTTCTTCTTTTTCTTTTGTGAAAAACTTTTTAAAAAAACTCATGGAGTAAAGGATTTAATAGTTCGCTGTATTGCTGTAATAGGGTAGAGAAGATTTATCAAACTCTTGTAATAATAAGGTTTTTGAGGACTTATAAGTTTCAAAAACGTACAGCCACAAAATAAAAAGGACCGCTCGCAAGCAGTCCTTAAATTCTTATTTATTCTGAGCGAAAAATTCTTTCACTTTATCTTTGTGTACCATGACCTCTTTGTAAGTATACTTACCAGATTTAGGATCTTTGATACTCTGGATCACTTTTACGTGATCTCTACCAGAACCAGCATTTGCAGCTCTTTGCGCTACACGGGCATTCTTTGATACTTTAGCCATGATTATTTAATTTCTTTGTGAACAGTATATTTCTTTAAAATAGGATTATACTTCTTTAGCTCAAGTCTATCAGGAGTATTTTTTCTATTTTTTTGAGTAACATATCTAGATGTGCCAGGAAGACCAGTAGCCTTATGCTCCGTACATTCTAGGATAACTTGTTGTCTATTACCTTTTGATTTCTTAGCCATGATTTCTTAGCTTTTAGAGTTTGATAATTCGATACCTTCTGCAAGACCTTTTGACTGTAGCTTTTTTACATAAGCGTATATTCCCAGTTTATTGATCGTTCTCAATGCAGTAGACGATACTTTAAGTGTAACCCACTGATCTGTCTCAGGCACATAAAACTTCTTCGTATGAAGATTAGGTAAAAACCTTCTTCTTGTTCTACGATTTGAGTGAGACACATTGTTACCAGTGATTGGTCTCTTTCCTGTTAATTCACAAACTCTAGACATAATATTTATCTCTTACTTAGTGACTCCGGAAGGATTCGAACCTTCAACCGCCTGATTCGTAGTCAGGTACTCTATCCAGTTGAGCTACGGGGCCATAAATTATCTTAAGCAAAATCGCTATTCAATAGTACCGTATTACCCTTTCGGAAACACGGCTGCAAAGATATGTTTTTGAAATCAGAATTTCCAATAAAATTATCTAATTATTGAGAATGCTTTACTAGCCTGAGATTCACTGTTACTTATACTGATCACATAGTTGCCAGGGATGAGATCAGTGATCATATATTTTGCTGATCGACTACCAAAGAAACTAGGGACTTTTTTCTGGCTCCATACCACTCTGCCTAGCATATCTACTACCAGAAATTCATGCTCTTCTATACGATCAGTGGAATAATTAAAGACTACTTGTCCGTCGGAATTAAAAAAGCCTTCAATTTCTAATAATGCCAAATCAGATAAACCGCCCTCACATACTTCAGATAGGATCTGAAAAGCCCCTGTGATATCTAACCTACCGCCTGACGATGTTATTCCATTCAAGGCTGGTAGCTTAGTAGTACCGTCAAGAATAGCATTCTTGATTAACAATGCACCTTGCGATGGATTACCGTTCATGCTTTCCGCAAGGTTGGTGCAAGGAAGACTGTGAATCAGGGCAATTGCTCCTGTAACATGAGGAGTAGCTGCACTGGCATCAGAAAAATCGTCATATTGGTCGTTTACATAAACCGTAAAGGTACCAGTACCCGGTGCCGACATATCTACATGCGTAACACCGAATCCTTTGTCTTGAAAAACATCATTGGTGTCAGTATCTGTAACTGTAATAAGATAGGGACTCGTACAGAGGCTAGGCATATCACCTTGCTCATCTACATTTACGTTAGAATTAGTCGTAGCAGCAACATTAAGTATGCCTACTTCTCCAAGTGCATCATACATATTACACCAGTCTGTATAGACAGTCAAGTCTTCTGGAAATGCAGCATTAATACCAGCACTTAGATTAGTACTGACTATATATGCACCTAAACTGCCATTGCTATTGTTGTATAACTCTCGCTGATCGATAATGTACTCATATGCTTGGATTAAACTTGACACTGACCTTATGCGAAGGCACATCATTTTTATATCCCAATTGATACCTGTAACTCCTATGCCATTATTCCCCTTTGCTCCTATGATACCAGCAACTGCGTTGCCATGGCTGTCTATAACTTCGTTTGGCTGATTACTTTGGAAATCCCAGCCTTGGTAATCATCTATAAGCCCGTTGTTGTCATTGTCGATATTGTCATTGGGTATTTCGGCACCATTGGTCCATATATTATCAACTAAATCTGGATGTGTAATATCATAGCCTTCATCTAAGATTGCGACCACAATCTCTTTACCATCACTAGTCATACCTCCAGTAGTCGTACCCCAAGCTTCTATGGCATTGATGACTTCCATGTCTGAGGAAGTACCAAAAAGTGGATCATTTGGGGTATTTCGGAATTCTAAATACCGATCTTGAACGATATAATCTACCTCTTTTAGTGATCTTATTGCATGTATAATATTCAGTTTAGTAACGACATCATCTATTTTTAGCATCCAAAGGTCGAGCCTTTCCGATAGAGGGGTGAAGTCTTTTGAGCTCGATTCTTTATTAAACTCAGATGAGTAAAGAATTTGCTCTACAGCTTCTTTATTGCTCGTTTTTACAATGAAATGTCCGGGTACGAGCTCTTGCGCATAGCACAAGTTCGAAAGGAAGTACAATAAGCATAGGGAAGTTAGGGTCTTGATCTTCATGTTTTGCAAAGGACTATTGTTCTAATCCTGTGTATTTTTTCTCACCGGCCTTGATCATGATTGTCAGATGGTTTTCCTTAGGAGGAATAGGACAATTATATCCGTCGGCATATTGACACCAAGGGTTATATGATTTATTCAGATCTAGCACATATTGACCGTCTACCTGGTCTTTACTCATATCGAGGTCTACATATCGTCCACCTCCATAGGTAGTGATACCATTAGTGCTATCCTTGAATGGAATGAATATTTTATCTCGATACATAGGCATATTCATATGCTTGATACTCTTATATCCATAGAGCGATATTTGAGTGTTTTTTAGATTGCAGTCAAATTTTACATATTTCAGATAATCTTTTTCTTTACCGCTGTATGTAGCCATTACCACTTTTTCTGGTTGTCCAAGTATGGTTGCTTTACATTTTAAGCAAAGCTTAGAATTGACATCGTAGAATTGTAAATGTTCAAGATCTTTAGCCTCAAGTGGAGACCTAGAATCTTTTAGAAAAGACATCTTGTAATCTTCCCTATGTTTATCAATAGTACTTTTGTAGCTGTCCTGACTTTGACTTACTAATATCGAACTGATAACAAAAAGAAGACTGAAGTATAGTTTATTCATTGCTTACAACTATTAATTTATTATTTCTAACGGCTAATCTACTGATCTGTTGCACTCCATAAGGGGCAAGATCTATTAATTCTGACCAAACTGTCGGATTGTTCAAATCCGCAGAATATAATTTTGAGCCTTTTCCCACTATGATTTCTTGGTCTCGATATATTCCAAAGTCCTCTACACCTTCTAGGGTTTCTATGAGTGTATTGGCTACGTTATCCTCAGCGCTATATGACTTAAGGTACCACTTGTTATCTGTTATCTTATGTACGAAAAGCAAGTTACCCTCTTTATCAGTTTTAAGACAACGACCTATGTTTTCGATTACACTTGTTACTTCTTTGGTATCAATGTTTGCAATTGCTAATTCATGAGGTGTTCCTACCAAAAAAAGAGCCACTTGATCAGTTGATAGCCAGCGATGATATCCTACATTAGGTACATCAGGAAGTGGGCTAAAGCCTCCATGACTCAAGTCAGTCGGATAGGCCCAAAGTAATTGTGTTGTATTATCCTCTTCGACTCGGATGCAAGAATAATAATCTTGACCTGGTATTTCCTGAGGTGAATATTCGGCTAGACCTGTATCAGTTAATCGCTGTAGTTTTCCAAGACGAATATTTGATTTATAAAGATCAGGGATCTCCTTATCTTTTACATTAGAGGTAAACAAGACTTCATCTGCACTAATAAACTCAGGCTGATTGGTATATCCATCAGGGTTAAAATCAGACAGATAACTGGCTTTAGAAATTTTGAATGCATCGCCACTTTTTATAATGCTAAATGCAAAGATTTCAGAGTTAGGTAATTGCGCTGCTCCCATACTCCAGCATCCGATCAAGCAACTGGCAGTCAGGATGATATGTTTTATTCTGATCATTATAGTGAGCTTGCTGATTTGAATATTCGGTTGAATCTTATACCGCTGAATAATCTTCCATTTTTACTGGACATCCAAATGAATAATGGTTTCCCAACAATATGGTCATGTGGTACGAATCCCCATGCTCGTGAGTCTTCAGAGTTATGTCTATTATCTCCCATGGCCCAGTAGTAGTCTTGTTTAAAGGTATACTCTTTAGTTTTTTGACCATTGATAAAGATATTAGGCGCTTTTACTTCAAGTTCATTGCCCTCATATACATTGATGATACGCTCATACAGAGCAATATTCTTTGGCGTGATGACCACCGTTTCTCCTTTTTTAGGAATCCATATTGGTCCGAAATTATCTACCGTCCAATCATTAAAATTTTTAGGATCATTAGGGAATATGGTAGCACCCTTTTCATTTCTGTTGATATGACTTATAGTTACGCCACTTTCCTTCTCTAATTCCGCTTTTTGTTGTTCATTAAGAAACAAAGCATACGCATTACCTAAGTTTTGTGCAACACTAGATTCATCGAGTCCATACTTTGACATCAATCTGTCTGGAGGTATTGGAGTAGGGAAAGTTACATTGTACAGAAATTGCATTTTCTTAGGATTTTCTATAGCCTTTCCATTAATATACACCTGTCTATCAATAATTTGTAAAGAATCACCTGGTGTCCCTAGACATCTTTTTATGTAGTGGTCTTTCTTATCTATAGGTCGAGTGATCAGCTTGTTTGGTTTGGCCCAGGCAGGTAGATTTTTATTGGATAGACTACCATAAGTTTGTTTTACTTGACTTGCAGCAAAAGATCTTGTAGGAGATAAGTAGATACTATCTCCTACGGGCCAATTAAAAACAATGGGATCATTTAAGTCTATAGACTCTAAAGCAGGAAGTCTATAGTAAGGGAGTTTTGGATTTTCAAAATAGGACTCTCCACCAATCACTGGCACCGTATTGTGTAACAAGGGTATCATGGCAATGGTCTGCGGTGTACGTATACCATAATGAGCTTTGGATACAAAGAGATAGTCTCCAACTAAAAGCGATCCCTCCATGGAAGGTGTTGGAATTACGTACGCCTCTATCAAGAACATTCGTATAAAAGCGGCTGCAAATACAGCAAATATGATGGACTCTGCCCACTCACGACCTATTGTTTTTCTAAATGGACTATTATCCATAAGTTTATTGACTTGACGATCATTGCCTGCAGCTTTAGCATCTTTTATTTCTTGATTGTAAGCTCGTTCTTTTTCTAAAATTGGCCCTTGGTATTTTTCCTCATCTGCCTTGGCAATTTTGAAAAAGATATACGGAGTAGCCACAACCGCTAAAAAAGAATTGAGAAAAGAATCTCTACCAAATGATCGTACCATATCCACAGCCATCGCGGCGTATATGAAAATATTTACGATTGGAAACAATAGCCATAATGCATGTAGCTTTGGTTTTCCAATGATGGTACACCACTCCATATAGTTCAATCCCGGTACTAGGCCTTTCCATCCCTCTACATTAGCTTTTGGGAATAAAAAATACAATGACACAAATACGAGTATATGAAAAGCGATCAAAAATAATAAGATGCTCATGTATGCAACTTTTTGCCAAAGATAGTAAGTTGAGGTGTTTTGCAAATTTTTAATAGCCAGAGTTGCTAAGATAAAAGATATAATCATGGCGAGAGTCGATAGATGTCGATCTGATTCCGTTAGTATTTTCAAAAACCATTGACTATTATTGTATTGGATCATCAAAGCTCCTTTAGACTATGAATCTGCGCTATATCCTATTGTTTCCTTTCCTTTTTGCTATAATTTCTATGTTTGGCCAGGTAGAAGTGATCGTTGTAGACGATGATACTGATGAACCACTGGTAGGAGCTACGGTCATACAAGGTGGTGCTATCATGTCTACGGATGTGAATGGTCTTGTGACTGTGGGGGATAACATAGATTTTGTCATAGAGTATATTGGTTATGATTCATTCATTTATAGTACTGATGATTTATTTGAAAATAAAATAAGCCTCAACAGAACAGAACAATTACTCAAAACCGCGGTCATTACGGGCTCTAAATATGAAAGAAGCCTAGAACGATCTACTGTTTCTATCGATGTCATCAAACCTCAATATATAGAATCGATAAACGCCATAGCTGTAGATGAGATTTTGGAGCGAATGCCAGGAGTACAAATGGTAGATGGTCAAGTCAATATTCGAGGAGGAGCCGGCTTTTCATATGGAGCAGGTAGTCGAGTGATGCTCCTGATCAATGGCTTACCTGCTCTACAACCAGATGCGGGATTCGTCAACTGGACGGATATACCTGTTGAAAATATTGCTCAGGTCGAAATTTTGAAGGGTGCATCGTCTACACTTTATGGTTCTTCAGCCATGAATGGAATCATAAATGTACGTACAGGGTACCCCACTGCTACTCCTAAGACTGAGGCCGTGGTATCATATATTTCATATGATACCCCAAGTAGAGCGTCTTTTAAATGGTGGGAAGAGGCGCCTTGCGCCGTATCCGCTAGTATTTTACACAAAAGAAAAATCAGGAAACTTGATGTAAGTACTTCAGCTTTTTATTATTCGTTGGATAGTTATAATCAGTTTACTTATCAAGACAGATTTCGATACACTCTAGAGACGAGATATAGATACTCTGATCGCCTCAATTTCGGTATCAACCTCAATATGAATTGGAATGAAGGCAGTACTTTTTTTCTATGGGGACCTAGAGGAGGTCACTGGGGCTCGGAGAGTACGGCCGCAGCTGGTAAGCGATTTAGGTACACCATTGACCCATATGTATCCTATATAGATCAATACAATGGACAGCATAAAATCAATAGCAGGTTTTACCATATAGACAATGATAATAATCTCGATCAATCCAATAGCTCCAATAACTACTACGTAGAATATCAATATCTAAAATCGCTTGATGCTCTACATCTAGATATTACGGCAGGGATGGTTTACTCCTTACTTATCACGAACTCCGCCTTGTTCAATGACCAAGAATTTAGGGCACGTAATAATGCAGTCTACATTCAAGCAGAACAAAACCCTATCGAAGACCTTACTCTCACAGCTGGTATACGCTACGAATATAATAGCCTCAATACGCCCGAATTTTTTCTAGGAGATACTATCCAAGATATCGGACGCAGAGATGGAGCTCTCATTAGTCGGATAGGAGCCAATTATAAATTGTCAGAAGGAACTTTTCTGAGAGCATCTTGGGGACAGGGATACCGTTTCCCTACCATAACCGAACGTTATATCAGCACAACATTCGAAAGCTTCAATATCTTTCCCAATGTCAATCTAAAACCAGAACGTGGTTGGACTGCAGAACTGGGTATAAAACAGGGTTTTGCCTTTGGTGGTTTTAAAGCCTATGTAGACATCAGTCGATTTTGGCAAGAATATGATGATATGATTGAATTTGTATTTACACAGGATGCTGCGGGCATAGGATTTCAAGGACAAAATATAGGCAATACTAGAATCAATGGATATGAAATACATTTGGCAAGTCAATCAAAAATTTTGGGAATACCGATAAGAATGTTTGGTGGATATACCTATATAGATCCGGAATATAGAGATTTTGATGATAATGAGCTTTTGCAAAATTCTTTAAGCTCAGAGGGTCCGGAAAATATTCTAAAATATAGAACAAGGCATAATTTTAAATTTGATACCGAGATTGAGATCAAAGGAATAAAACTCGGAGCTAATATTGAACAGACCAGCCATATGATCAATGTAGATGCGCAGCTGGAGGGGTTCAATGGTATAGGACAATATCGCGATGCGAATGATGAAGGATTTCGTCTGCTCTCCTTTAGATTGGGCTACGAGTGGAATGATCTATCGCTGACGCTAAATTTGAAAAATGCGCTCAATATAGAATATACCCAACGACCAGGATTACTAGAAGAGCCTCGTAATCTAGGTGTAAGATTAGCTTATAATATGTAGTACCATAGGGTTAGATATAGTGTGGTATTTGTGCTCTTGTAATGACGTCTCGGGAGAGACTTTTGCCGATGATCAAGGAAACTTATTTGAATTTATAACGTCATAGATATTGTAGCAAAACGTATTAATGAAAAATATAATTAAGTATATGATAAATATTCTAATGTCTTTGATCTTGATATTTTCTACATCCTGTAAAGAATCGTCTAAAGAGGTAAAAGAAGATATTCCAATTAGTACTACGGAAGTACTGGTCGAGAAAGACACCACTGTTACTCAGGTAAGTCCTTCATCAGAGTTAAATGATAATAAAGAGGAAACGATTATTTCTACAGCAAGTCTAAATCTCCCTGAGGACTCTAGTAATGATGAGGTAATTGAAGAAGCTGAAGCCTCGGTATTTTCTCCAAATAATGCAATTAATGAGACCGCTAGTGAGAAAGATGCTGTAATAGTGGAATCCACTGCACAACCATCATCACCCGTAGTAGAAAAAATAATGGAAGTATCTGACGTCACTCCTAAAGAGGTAGAAAGTTTAGAAAATGGCTCAGTTGAAGAGGTGAAGCCAGTAATTACAGAGTTAAAGACGCAAAGTAGTGGATTACATGATGGGTTTGATGCCTTACTCAAAAAGTACGTGAGCAGTACGGGTAAGGTGGATTATGCAGGTATGGCAACAGAAATTGGAGCTCTGGATGCATATTTGGCAGATCTTTCCTCAGTGAAATTGTCAGAACTATCATCTAGTGATGAAAAGTTAGCTTTTTGGATCAATGCCTATAATGCATTTACGATTAAGTTGATTTTGAAAAATTATCCTGTCAAATCTATTACTGACTTGCACGATGGCAAACCGTGGGACGTCAAATGGATTGCACTAGATAGTCGTACCTTATCACTCAATAATATTGAAAATGATATCATTCGACCTACATTCAAGGATGCACGTATACATTTTGCAGTTAATTGTGCTGCTAAATCTTGTCCTCCATTGTTGAATAGGGCATATCAAGCCTCATATCTAAATGAGACCCTAGAAAGCCAGACCAAAAAATTTGTAAATAACTCCGATTATAACTCCATCAGCACTACGGCGATCAAGATTTCCAAGATATTTGATTGGTATGCTGTTGATTTTGGTGATATCAATGCCTATATCAATCAATACACGAGCACAGATGTAAGTAATAGTAAGGTAAGTTATCAGGAATATAACTGGCAACTTAATAATTAGAAGATCTACTCGAAAGTATTATCTTTTGGTCATGAAAATAGTGGCTACTGATTATTACTGTATGAATCCTGGTGATCTTGATGACGCTAAATTGAGGTCGCTGTCTGATTTCACGAGTTACGATGTGACTAAGCCGAGTGATATTGTCTCTAGATGTCAAGATGCTGATGTTATTATTACCAATAAAACCGTTTTTGACAAAAAGATACTAGAGCAATTACCTAAGTTAAAATTCATTTGTATATCTGCTACTGGATACAATTGTGTTGATATCGAGGCGTCTAAAGATCGAGGAATTGTTGTATCTAATGTCTCTAATTATAGCACTCACTCTGTTGCACAACATGTGTTTGCTATGATACTTTCCATAAAGCATCAAGTGCAAAAGTATTCTGACTCTGTCAAAAGTGGTGATTGGTCAAGGAGCAAACATTTTAGTTATTGGGATGGTGGCTTTACCGAGTTGAAGGATAAAAGCTTGGGTTTGTTCGGTTATGGCAATATTGCGCAGCAGGTAAGCAAAATTGCTTTAGCATACGGCATGCGAGTATTGGTACATCATCCTAATAAAAGATCTAGTTACCCAGAAGACGTTAAGTGGGTAGGCCTATCAGCACTTTGGGCTCAATCTGATATCATCAGTCTACATGCACCACTTAATGATAGTACAGCGGATATAATATGTCAAGCAACGCTGGAGCAGATGAAATCAAATGCCATATTGATCAACACCGCTAGGGGAGGACTTGTACATGAATCAGCGCTAGCTAATCATCTACATAATCAAGCTCAATTCCGTGCAGTTTTAGATGTATTGACCACAGAGCCTCCAAAGGCAGACCATGTACTTTATGATTGTTCTAATTGTTTCATTACTCCTCATCAAGCTTGGAGTTCTCAAGAAGCACGACAGACACTTCTGAATGATGTATATAGCAATATAGATGCCTTCAAAAAAGGAACGCCCATCAATGTGGTTAATTGATGAGCGTTTTTATTTGGCTTTTGTACAAATGCAAGATTAGGCATTCGGTATTCTAAGCATCTGACCTGGGTATATCAAGTCTACGCTTTTGAGCATCGGCTTATTAGCCTCAAAGATTTCATTATAGCGCATAGCATCACCATAGTGAGCCTTTGCGATTTTTGATAATGAGTCTCCAGGTTTCACTTCGTAGAAAGTAGCCTGTGGTGGTGTCACCACAGATATTCTATCATCTACGGTCGCAATGCCTTCTACATTACCTAATGCAAGTATGATTTTTTCTTTGTCTTCGAGGCTTTCTGTCTGTCCATAGGCAACTACCTTGTCACCGTCTAGCTCTACGCTAAAGTTATCGCAACATATTCCCGTTTCATTGACAATGTCAAGAAGAACAGCTTCTTTTTTGGCCTTTGCTTCAGCAGCATCCACAGCGGCTGCTTCATTTTTTTCTGCCTCTGATCTTAAGAGCTTAGAGCCCGCATTTTTTAAAAATGAAAATAATCCCATGATTTTGAAGATTGTTTAAGTGATTAAAATGGTTTTGTATGCCTAAAAATGATTAGTTTTTTCCAGACATTCAAATACAATTAAGACAATGCAAATTAAGTATAAATAATTCCAGTATCGCTTTTTTTTTGTTGAAGGCTATTCCTAACTGAAAAGAACTATATTTGCGGAGTTTTTTGAAAAACGAAAGTTCAAATTTATAACAATGCAAAACAAAGGTTTAGTCAAATTTCTGCTGATTGTAATGGTTATCGTAAGTGCGATCCAGTTCTTATACATGATACCTACCAACAGAGTAGAAGCTGAGGCGAAAGAATACGCGGAAAACAAAGTCGCTAACATCAGTGACAGTTTAGAAAAGAATAAGGCACTCAAAGAGGAGCAACGTAATTATCTTGATTCGATCTCTGATGAAACAATTTTCTCTGTACCGATGATCAAGTCGTGGTCATATGATGAGATGAAGGGTCAGCAGTTGGCTCTCGGTCTTGACCTCAAAGGTGGTATGAGTGTGGTCTTGCAAGTACGATTGAGAGAATTGCTCGAGACCTTATCTAATAACAATAAGGACAGAACATTCAATGATGCTTTAGCGGCGGCGGACGCTGCTCAATCTAGCAGCCAATCTGATTACATCACGCTTTTTGCTGATGAATTCAATAAGATTGCTGATGGTAAGAAGCTTTCAAAGATTTTTGATCGATCTCCAACGATAGGTAGCGATATCAATATCGAGACCTCTGATGCCCAAGTCATCAGTATCCTTAGACAAAAAGCGGACGAAACAGTAAGTCTTACCTTCGATAGATTGAAGAGACGTATTGAGGGCCTTGGTGTATCTCAACCCAATATCTCCCTAGATGCTGGACGTGATTTGATTTTGATAGAACTACCTGGTATCGATAACCAAAAAAGAGCCATGAATGTCATCGGTTCGGTTGCCGAGTTAGAGTTTTGGGAAACGTACAGATTTACAGATAATAATTTAATTAATAGTTTTATTCAAGCGGATCAGAGATTGGCTGATGCATTAGGTACCACAGCGGAGACTAATGATGATGTTGTAGAAATGGACACTATCGTAAATTATACCTACGATGACTTAGGTAATGCTATAGATTCTACGATCACGACACAAGCCAAGGCAAAAGATCCTTTTTCAGCGTCTAGCCAAGGACCACTCCTTAGTAACCTACAGCTGAATGGCAGAAATGGTCAAGCCTTATATGCCCAAACGGTAATGGGAGTTGCGCCTAGAAACAAGAAAAAAGTAATTACAGAGCTATTAGCAAGACCTGATATCAAGGAATTATTCCCAGCCAATTCTATTTTTATGTGGGGTCAGCAACCTTATGTTGATTACGAAACACGTGAAGAAACTGGACTGTATGAGCTATATCTGATCAAGACCAGACCGGGATCTACTAAAGCACCTCTAGAAGGTGATGTAATTGTAGATGCATCTCAGTCTCCCGATCCTACGACAGGACAGCCTCAGGTTTCCCTACGTATGAATCAAAAAGGTGCTCAGATTTGGGGAGAAATGACCACTAAAGCTTTTAATGATAATCAGCGAGAAATTGCGATCACATTAGATAAAGAGGTCGTATCAGCTCCAGGTCTTAGAAATGGACCTATTACAGGCGGTAGTAGTAGTATCTCAGGAAACTTTACGGTACAAGAAGCTAGAGATTTAGCTAATATCCTAGAGATCGGTAAGCTACCAGCGAAAACAGAAGTTTTGCAGCAAAATAATGTAGGTCCTTCATTGGGTCAGAAAAATATTATCTCAAGTAGAAACTCATTAATTGCAGGTTTTATATTATTGATGCTATTCATGATCCTTTACTATGGAGGAGCTGGTATTGTGTCTATATTATCACTGTTATTTAATGTCTTCTTCATTTTTGGAGCATTAGCATCATTCGGTACCGTACTTACATTACCTGGTATTGCAGGTATCGTATTGACGATCGGTATGGCAGTAGATGCCAACGTGATTATCTATGAAAGAGTAAAAGAAGAACTCAGAGCTGGTAAATCATTATTGGCTTCTATCCAAGATGGATTTTCTAACTCGTACTCTGCGATCATTGATGCCAATGTGACCACAATTTTGACAGCTATTGTATTAGCATATTTTGGTCTCGGACCGATCAAAGGATTTGCAGTGGTATTGATCATTGGTGTGATTTCTTCACTGTTTACGGCCGTTCTTGTAGGTAAGTGGTTAATTGATACTTGGACCTCTAAAGGAAGATCTATTTCTTTCTGGATGGGATGGTCTAAAAATATCTTAGCTAACCTACAAGTAGATTGGTTAGGTAAAAGAAAAATTGGATATGCAATATCTGGTATCATTATACTAGGTGGTATCATTTCTATGGTCACTCGTGGATTTGACCTTGGAGTAGATTTCAAGGGAGGATATTCATATAATATAGAATTTCCGACCAATGTAGAGGTAGACGCATCTACGCTTAAGTCAGGCTTAGAAGACTATTTTGGTTCTGCACCTACTGTGAAAGCCGTTAGTGTTGAAAATACTTTTAATGTTGTAACTTCTTACAATATAGATGATACGGATGAGACCGCAGCTAGTAAAGTAATGGCCAAATTGCATGAAGGAATTGCCGCTATTACGGGTTCTGATGTGCCGTTGACTACGTTTGAAAATGCAGATGCAGCGGGTACACTACACGTCGTATCTTCTTCTAAAGTAGGTCCAACGATTGCCGATGATATCAAGAACAGTTCTATCAAAGCTGGTGTATTTGCACTGTTACTGATTTTCTTATACATATTTATCAGATTTAGTAAATGGCAATATAGTTTAGGTGCGGTGATGGCTTTATTCCATGATTCAGCTATTGTATTAGGTTTATTCTCTATTCTGTGGGGTATAGTACCTTTCTCATTAGAGATAGATCAAGCCTTTATCGCGGCGATACTGACTATCATTGGATACTCCATAAATGATACGGTTGTTGTATTTGATAGGATAAGAGAATACATGGGTATATATACAAATAAGACGAAAGACGAAGTCATAAACATGGCAATCAACAGTACTTTCAGTAGAACGGTAATAACCTCTTTGACGACCTTACTCGTAGTAGGTACATTATTCTTATTTGGTGGTGGATCTATAAGGGGATTTGCTTTCGCATTATTGATTGGTATCCTTGTGGGTACATATTCATCAATCTTCGTAGCGACGCCGATCGTAAGAGATCTTTCTGATGATCTAAAAGTATCATCAAGCTCTTCTGCAGCTAAGTCAAGTGATAAATCATTTACTAGAGCTAAGAAATAAGTTCTTGGATAAGATAAATTCTGAAAGGGATGATAACGTATGTTGTCATCCCTTTTTTTGTTATGGTGGCAGTCATCTTAGCATTATGAGAACCGCTTAATTATAAAGGCATAACTTATTTCTATAAATTGCGTTTTTAATTTTAGCTATGGCTTTACAACGTATTTTTTCAATACTATTCTTTGCGATACTGATTATGATAATGTCGCATTGTTCGTTTACTAAGGAAGTAGGTGATGGCAGGAGTGCCTATGAGCTTAAACAATATGCAATAGCAATAGACTATTTCGAAAAAGAACTTAAAGAGGAAAAAGATAGAACTCGTCGGGGGCAATCGTCATTTTATCTAGCAGAGAGTTATCAAGCAATCAAGGAATATGCTAAAAGTATCCCTTGGTATAGAGAAGCTGTACAACAAGATTTCGGTCCGGAGGCGATGAAGCAATTAGGATTGATGCTCAAAACACAAGAAAATTATAGGGGAGCCATCCAAGTGTTTCAACAATTTCAAAAAGAGTACGGCCAAGATCCAGAGGTTAATAGAGAGTTGGCTATCTGTAAACAAGCGGCAATATGGTCTTCTCAACTGAGTCCTCACCTGATTACAGTGGAGCGTAGTAGGTTCAATTCTTCAGCTGATGATTATAGTCCTCAATTTTATGGTGATCGCTATATTGCGTTTACCTCTGATAGGAATGATGCGGTAGGAGAGTCCTCCTACAATTGGACTGGGAATAGTTTTTCTGATATTTTTCTAGTAGATCCTAGGGGAGGAGATGCTGTTTCATTTGACATTCAGATCAATACGGCAGATAATGAGGGAGCTGCTTGCTTTGACAGTGATTTCAAGACCATGTATTTCACAAGATGTTTTGCGAGACAAGAAGGGGATGAATACTGCAAGATCATGGTCAGCTATGCTGAGGAGGATGAATGGTCGGAACCCGAAGTAATGCCTTTCGTCAAGGGTAATTATAATTATGGCCACCCTACGCTCATCGAAAATGATAGCGTCATGATATTTACCATCAGTGCAGTGACTGCTGCTCAGGGATATGATCTCTATTATAGCTATAAAGATGCAGGTAGCTGGTCTGAAGCTATACCGATGCCACCATCTATCAATACACAAGGCGATGAAAAATTTCCCACCTCGGACGGCGATACCTTATACTTTTCCTCTAATTATCATCCTGGATTAGGAGGATATGATATTTTCAAAACCTACTTGCGTAAAGATAATAGTTGGGCTAATCCAGAGAATATACAAGCGCCATTCAACTCAGGGAGTGATGATTTTGGATTGATAAAAAAAACTTATCCAGCTTCTCAGTCGGTTCTTTTAGAAGAAGGGTATTTTTCATCATCTCGTAATAGCGGGACAGGAGATGATATCTTTCGATATGAGATTAGCTTAAAAATTCCAGATATTCAGGATACATTTTCTTTAGTCAAAGAAGAACCGGTACTACAGCGGATATACTTGGCGATAAAGGTCGTTGAAAACATTTATGCTGACCCTGCAGATCCCAATTCTAAGCTTGTAGAAAAGAAGGCTCTCCCAAATGCGCAGATAGAATTGAGCTTTGCTGACTCTTTAGATCTAAAGCTGGCTGATGAAGAAGGTAGATTGATTATAGAATTGACGGATCCGTCTCTGCGCCGTATCAAAGCTAGTTTAGAGGGTTATCTATCTAATTCAGAGACCATTGAGAATACTACTTTTAAATTGATCGAGGGAGAATCTGAAAAAACCGTAAATATTGAAATTGCGCTAGACCCACTGGTACTGGATACAGAAATAGAATTGTCCAATATTTTTTACGATTTTGACCGATGGGATATACGGGAGGACGCAAAGCCTTCTCTTAATGAACTGGCTAAAATCTTATCGGATAACCCCAACCTTAAAGTACAATTGGGATCACATACTGATTGTCAAGGTAATGATGCATATAATGCCAATCTTTCGAAAAAGAGAGCGCAGTCAGCAATGAAATATTTGATATCTACAGGTATAACACCAAGTAGATTGAGTGCCAAAGGCTATGGTGAAACTAAACTCAGTAATCTATGCGAATGCGAATTTTGTACGGAGGAAGATCATCAGGAAAACAGGAGAACAACATTTAAGCTAACCAGCTAGGGAAGCTATTAGAATTTGGTAAATGTTGATACCATATGCCTTGTAGCCGTTTGTATTCGAAGAATATAAATCCCACTGGGAATGTTTTTCACGGAAAGGAAGATTTCCTGATCAATAATTAAATCATTCAGTTCTTCTTGAAGAACTGAAGTACCCTTGAGATCTAATATTTGTAAAGTACCCGAAAAAATCTCACCGTTATCTAGCGTAATAATTAGTTGGTTTTGAGCAGGGTTAGGGTATATTTCAATGGTCGTATTTGACTCAGGATTTGTAGAGCTTATAACATCGACCGTGACTTGGTTGGTATACATGCAGCCATTACTATCCATGAGCGTGATGATGTAGGTGCCCGTGCTGAGGTTCTCTACGAAAAACTGTCCGTCATATTGAGGGTAATCTTCCCAAATGATGAAATAATCTGCTGCATTTCCTTCTGGAATGATGGTGATGCTCCCATTTTGTAAACCCTCGGTTTCTGCGGTGGTAATACTATTGTAGCTCAAAAGAAACTCTGAATTAATATTGATTTCTTGTGTTTGAGCTTTACATCCTTTCGAATCAGTAATACTTGCCATATAGCTACCATTAGGTAGATTGGCTATCGTATTTCCCGTGCTACCATCATTCCAAATCACTTGAGCCGGCAAAGTTGCATTTTCTATGCTAAGGCTTATTTGGCCAGAAGAGTCACTCTCGCAACTATTATCAATGACCTCAATAATATCAAAACTGAGAGATGCGATCTCATCAATGGTCAAGACTTCAGATATGCCTGTACAGCCATCACGATCTGTAACAGTAATATTGTACATGCCCGCAGGTAATTCTCTAAGAGTATCACTTAAAGCTGATTCGATATGCTCCACTCCGTAGCTCCAATTGAAAGCAACGGGAAACTCAGCATCATCAATTTCGGCAGCAATTACAGCATTGCTTTCATCTGCACAGTCGTTGGCCTGTTCTAAAGATAGATCTATCATGATTTCTCTATCCCTACTTTCGACCTCGATGAGACCTTTGGTTACTTTACATCCAAATCTGTCAATAGAGGTTAATCTATAAAATCCAGGAGATAAGCCGTCTACGTAATTACTGTCAAGTCCGCTATCATGAGACCAGAAGTATGAATATTCTCCGTTGCCCCCCGTTACTGATGCTAGTATAGCTCCATCGGTACTGAGAGGACAATCTACATGGATAATACTATCTATATCTATTAGGAGCGGTGGTGGAGTTCCTATGAGTATGCTATCCTTCGTTGCTTGACAGGCCTGGCTATCGGTTACTGTAATGGAATAATATCCTGGATCTAATTGAAAAAGATCATCGGTCAATTTACCGTTACTCCACTGATAGGTGAATGGCCCTTCTCCTCCTACGATACTGATCTCTATACGTCCATCTTGCTCAGTAGGGCAACTGATACGCTGTAAGTTGTCTATTTGGATAGCTATAGAGTCAGGTTGTGTAATTTCTATTGGATCTAGCCTCAAGGTACAGTTATTGGCATCTGTGATGGTAGCTTCGTATATTCCTGCTTTGAGGTTACTTAGTGTAGCCCCTTCTTCTCCTGTAGACCATTGTATATCGTATGGTTCTTGACCATTGATTATACCTATACTGAGGCTTCCATTATTATCAGCATGACACCTGACATGCTCTATAGAGGCCACTCCAGCTACTATGAATGGATCTGCATCTAAATAGTAAAAAACAGTATCGCTCTGGCATCCTATGGCATCTGTTACTACGGCGTGATATTCGCCAGAAATAAGGTTATTGATCTGAGGACCGGTCATACCATTAGACCATAGTATCGTATAGGGCTCTTGGCCACCTCCAGCGATTATTTCCAAGCTACCATCAGAAGATCCTTGGCAACTTTCGGGTTCTATGGACTCTAAAAATACTTCTACTGTATTATTGACATCTATCTCTATAAATTCTGTTTGTATTTGACAGCCATCATCATCCATGATAATTGCAAAATATATTCCTTCAGTTGCATTGGTAATTAAGTCACCAGTTTGGTTATCATTCCATACGATATCATAGGGCGGAGCACCTCCTACGATAACTAATTCTAGCCTTCCGTCTTTTGCACCAGTACAGCTTTCATTTTGTAAGACTGATATAGAATATTCTATGGGGTTGGGAGTATCTACATTATCGATAAGTCCATCGCAATCGTCATCGATTAGATTACAAGGGGATTCATTTGCTGTGGGATTGATGCTTGCATCTTGGTCATTGCAATCACCACTTAAGTTTGCATATTGTGTTGGTATTATACTGGTACATGATTCAAGTACTTGACTAGTCAAGCCAAAACCATCGCTATCTTCATCGAAATAATACATTATGGCTTCTTCCAATGTAGAGTTAAAAAACGTAATCTCGTCGATCGCAATATCAGAGAATATATCGGTTCCTGTATGAGCAACAAACCGCAACCGGGCTAGAGAACCACTAAAATTGCTTAAGTCCGCATCTGCTACTAGCCATTGGTTGCCTTGATCTCCTTCTTGTTCCCAGATGGTAGACCAAGTCACGCCATCATCTAAAGTAATATCTAGTCTCAGAGCAGTGATGTCTGATCCATACATATGATATCGAAATTGTAAATCACAACCATCGGCATTATCAGAGACCATAAGGCAATCAGATTCTAAAATGGCGACAGCGCCGGCTGTACAATTTACTTGAGTATTTTCGATGTAGATATAATTACCATAATCATTAGCATCACTTGCAGGTCCTGTAAAATCGGTAGGTGTTGCTCCTGTATGTACGATCCAGTCATGATCATCAATATCGCTATTGCGCCAGGTATTCGTGATATCGCATGCTTGATTACAATTAGTAGGGCAATTTTGATTTTGATCAAAAGAAGTTTGGTTGCTGACTACTCCACAGGCAGTGGTAAAAGAAAACGGGCAACTGTAAGCAGAATTGGTAGCACCACAAACGGACCTAATATTCATATTCAGTATCGATGTCTAGGTTTTCTATCAAAAGTGATTCGGCTTCACAGTTAACAAATGTAGTAGGGACACTTCCTGGCAAAAATCCAAGTGGGCCTACTTCCAACTCTATACCGTCGCAGTTGATGGGTCTATCCCAATTGAGTAAGACAGAGTTGCCCTTGATTTCGGTTATACGTATGGTAAAAGGGAGGGTACAGTTTTGTTCACTAAAGCCCAAGGCTATATAATTGAGAGTACCTATATCAACCTTTGCACGATCACAAATCTCTAAAGTCCATATGCCATTTACCGATGATCCATCCAAAAAACGATTGAGATCACCTTCAGGTCGATAGGTTCCGATATAGGGTGTTGGTGCATCTACTATCGGGAGACAGGCATCCGCCGTGAAGCTCAGAGGAATTTCACAATTGTTGACATCACCAAGATTTTGTGATCCTATTCCTCTATGTTGAATGAGTGGAATTTTAACACCATTTGGAGATTGTAACTCGATTTTTAGGTCGGGGATCCAAGTATGTGTAATGATAAGCTCTACTTGGTCCAGAATGATATCTTGTCCAAGTAACGCTCCTGGGTAATCTGTGATTTCAATATTAAACTGATTGACATCAGGGCAATTATTGTTATCTATAGCGAGATCAATTGGGCAAAAACTAGGGTTTGTAATATTAGTATTAAACTCAAAGGGGCCATTCCAATCGCTCGATCCATTTTGACAAACTGCTCTTATCCAAAATTGATAGGTCTGAGCATTTTCTAGATCAGTATACACAAAAGTAGTGCTGGATATAAGGTCAGTTGTTGGAGTTCCTGTTTGAATGAATCCATCTTTACCTAATTCAATTTCATAACCTAGAGGGATATCAGTACCTGGGTAAATCCAATTGATAGTGGCCGTGGTCGCGGTAAAATCAGTGATAGAACTTACAAATACTTGACTACAGCTCTGACCGTATACCGCATTGCTGCATATATAGCATGCCCATATGATAAGGTATTTGTACATGTTCATTCTCTACGTCTACGTCTCTAACGCTTAAGGTAGAAAAACTGTGCCACCTTATCGGATTATCATACCACTATATTGATCATTCTGCCAGGAACGACAATTACTTTTCGTATTTCTTTACCTTCTATCCATTTTTGCACAGCTTCTTGTTGCATCGCTACGCTTTGGATATCATCTTTACTTGCATTAGCATCCACTGTTATGCTAGCTCTTTTCTTACCATTGATACTCACAGGATATTCTACCGTGGAGCTTTTGGTTTTAGACTCATCATAGATAGGGTAGGTGGACAAATGTATGGATTCTTTATGGCCTAAGGCTTCCCATAACTCTTCCGTGATGAAAGGAGCAAACGGAGCAAGAAGTTTCAACAGAGGTTCTAATATCAGTCGTTTATTACAATTTAGTTTTTTTAGCTCATTGACACAGATCATGAAAGAACTTACGGCAGTATTGAAGGCAAGTTTTTGAATATAGTTATCTACTTTATCGATTGTGATGTGTAGTATTTTGTACTCCTCTGCACTTGGTTCTATATCTGATATTTGCAGTTTTTCTTCGGTATAAAATAAGGACCAAAGCTTTCTTAAAAATTTAGATACCCCATCTATACCATTGGTGTCCCAAGGCTTGGACTGTTCTATTGGCCCTAGAAACATCTCGTACATACGGAAGCAATCAGCCCCATATTTGGCAACCACATGGTCGGGGTTGACTACGTTATATTTTGACTTAGACATTTTGCCTACCTCAGATATGGTAGTCATCGTCAGCATGTCATCAGGTTTTCCTATGGAGTGATGACCAGAAGCATCTTCAAAGATAGCTTTATCATAATCTGGCATCCAAGCGGCGAAAGACTCTATACCTGCTCTGCTTAAAGATGAGCTAGGTAGACCATAATCGCTTACGTAGTCGATGAGTATTGGGATATTGAGATACTCTTCTCCTTCATTACGCAATTCTGCACTTACGAAGTGATGGCGACCGTCCGTTTTATTTTGTTTAAGCGATAGCGACTCTATCACGCCTTGGATCATCCCTTGATTGACTAGTTTTTTGAAAGGCTCGTCAGTAGGTACAAGCCCTTTGTCAAATAAAAACTTATGCCAAAACCGAGAATACATGAGATGACCTACGGCATGTTCTGTGCCACCGATATAGAGGTCGACTTCTTGCCAGTAATTTATAGCTTCCTGTGATGCAAATTCATTAGGGTTTTTAGCGTCCATATATCGTAAGAAATACCAGCTACTACCGGCAAAACCAGGCATAGTATCTGTTTCTCTATCATATCCTTCAGACGTTTTTATCCAATCTTTTGCCCGCGATAAAGGGGATTGAGCACCGCTGGCAGGCTTGAAGTCATCTAACTCTGGCAACTCAAGAGGAAGGTTTTCGATGTCTAGTGCAATAGTTTCACCATCAGGGGTATAGCAAATAGGGAATGGCTCTCCCCAGTATCGTTGCCGACTATAGTTAGCATCTCTGAGGCGATAGTTCAGTTTTCGTTTCCCGATTTTTAATGATTCTAACTCTTTGATCATTCGCTCGATGGCATCTTTTACAGATAGCCCATTTAGGAAGTCAGAGTTGATCATGGTGCCTAGCTTATCATGATTTTCTGCATCGGGAAAGTCAGTTTTATCTACAACCGATATGATAGGTATTTGGAATTTTTCGGCGAAAGCCTGATCACGATCATCGTCACTCGGTACGGCCATGATAGCACCTGTACCGTAATCTTTTAAGACATACTCTGCAATCCAAATAGGTATTTTATTTCCTGTGATGGGATGTATGGCATATGATCCTGTAAATGCACCAGAGACCACCTTGGTCTCTGACATCCGCTCTCGCTCTGACCTAGATCCTACATACTCGAGATATTTTTGAATTTCATCGGACTGATCATCCGTAGTGAGGTCCGCTACATAATCATGCTCGGGTGCTAGTACCATAAAAGTAGCACCAAAGATCGTGTCAGGACGGGTCGTGAATATTTCTATTTTTCGTGTATCGTTTTCTATATCAAAAAACACTTGAGCTCCTTGTGATTTTCCAATCCAATTACGCTGCATAGCTTTCAGTGCATCACTCCATTCTAGATGGTCTAGACTACTCAATAATCTCTCGGCATAGGCCGTGATACGGAGTGACCATTGCTTCATGGCCTTTTTCTCTACAGGATGATTTCCTCGTTCTGATCTACCGTTGATCACTTCATCGTTGGCAAGTACAGTACCAAGTTCTTCACACCAATTGACATAGGATACTTTTCTATATGCCAATCTATAATTCATTAAAACTTGATCCTTTTGAGCAAGGCTCATGTTGTTCCAGTCGTCTTGGCTAAGCTCCATTTCTTCACCACAACTCGCATGTAATCCCGCGGTGCCAGATGTAGATAGATGTAATTTCAGATCAGCAATGGGCATTGCTTTGTCTTGCTCAAGATCATAATAATGCTCAAAGAGTTGGATAAAGATCCATTGTGTCCATTTATAATACTCTGGGTCACTAGTATTCACGGCATTAGACCAATCGTAGTTAAACCCAAGATTAGATAATTGACGGATGTATTGCTCTATATTTTTGGCAGTTGATTTAGCTGGATGCACCCCCGTTTTGATGGCATATTGTTCAGCAGGTAATCCAAATGCATCGAATCCCATAGGATGCAATACGTTGAATCCCTTTTGAGTCTTATATCTGGAAAAAATATCGGAGGCGATATATCCAAGTGGGTGCCCTACATGGAGTCCAGCACCAGACGGATAAGGAAACATATCTAAGACATAATATTTGGGTTTTGAAGTGTCAATCTTTGTTTGATAAAGATTAGTCCTTTCCCAATGGTCTTTCCACTTTTGTTCTACTTCATGATGATTAAAATCTCTGGTACCTGACATCCGATATCTACATTAAAGATTATAAGTGTATAATCCTGTTATTAATCAAAACCGCAAAGGTACGCTAGTCTTTAGATATTACCAGTCATGAGCCGATATTTTGAAGGCTAATTAATTTAGTAGATAACAATCGATCTTTATTATTTTTTGACTAAACGTATGGTATGGAAACAATCTTCTATTGCCACCTTGGCAAAATATATACCTGATCCAAGGTGGTCAGCAGGGATACTAACAGAATGAGTCGAAGAGTCAATCTCAGTTATTAATTTGCCTTGGATATCATATAATTGTACGTAGATTATTTTTTGCTCTGGCAAGTTGATGTTCCATTGGTCATGAGTAGGATTTGGAGCAATAGTTAGATTTTCAAAATGTGAGATATCTATATTATTGACTAGACTGCCAAACTGTACATCATCAAAATAATAGACTTGTTCTCCAGCAATAGCTCCTTCTGTACCAAAGTTGAAAAATATTGAGGCCATATTATACGTCCATCCCATAGAAAGTCCGATACTTAGCAGTTCAGTGCCAGGTGCTTGATTAGTAAAATCAAACTCCAGCGTTTCCCATTGGCCCGCTAGGGTAGTATTCACTTCTGTCTCGCAGGTATGTGTTGGGTCTTTGGAGTCTTCTACTTTGAGTCTGATTGGAGTGCCAGCTGTAGGCGACCAAACTCGCACGGTCATTTTAGAATCGGTAAGTGTCAAAGGAATATTACTAGCAAATCCAGCGGGTGTTCCGATAGTGGTACCTGCCCAAGTGGCGGCGTCATCGGTTTTTATAACCTTGATGACATTATTGTTGGCCGTAGCTGGATCACTTTCTAAAGATGATATATTTCCACCAAAATCGGTCGTGGTATAATTGACATCTACTTCTTCAAAATTTACGGGAAAGTCAATCTGAAAACCGCCAAAGTATTGCTCTATATCGTCAAAGAGAAAGCTTGAGCTCTCTGTACCATCTCCGACATTTCCAAAATCAAACATGAAGACTATTTCATTGAAATTGGAAGGAGTACCGGTGAAGTCCCAAGTCAAAATTTCCCACTCATTAGAAACAGTCGTAACAGCATCTCGTTCTGCGGCTCCATTTCCCTCTAGTTTAAATTTGACAATCGTACCTACAGGAGCACTTGTCAAAACTTTCATAGAAATTACATTTTGCATACCGAAATCAAGATTTTGACTTAACACAATCTTACTACCCGCCCATACTTCGCCACCATTTCTGATGATCTGGGCTACTTTGTTACTCGAGTTATTGGCATCAGACTTAGGATTGTCGATCACCATAGCGTTACCTCCATCGAAGTCAATGAAATCAGACGTACCAATAAAGTTTTCGAAATCTATAGGTAATGACTGTGCCGATAGCATAACCGTCATTGATAGTAGCAGCAAAGAGAAATTAAATTTGAATATGGGGGATGTATAGTTCATAACTCGATTTGTATTTTTAAACACATGTGAAAATGTCAGAGGTCATCAGTAGACCTTACCGATGTAATATACAATTATACGTGAGCAATCGATAATCTGAAAAGCTTATGCTTATAATATGGTATGATATAACACATCGAAGTAAATGGTATATTATGGTCAATACCTACTTAAAAGTGAGTAAATCTATTCTGGAAAAGGAAGTACAAAATGATTTTTAGCATCTAAGGTTTGATATCTATCTAGGTTAGCGTTACTTAGGCTTTGTAATACATCTTTTCTAGCGGTAGGGCTAGTATAGTAATATCGATGACGAGATAGTTTAGCGGAGGGAAATTGCTCGTCATTGAGTAATGATACATCAATAAGCCTCATATTATCTTTTACATCTCCCAAATCTGATAAACCATTGAGCCCGAGTCGATCATTATTGATTAATCTAGACATACTCAGAGTCCTATCCGTATTATGTCGATATATGATGATTTGATCGGCAATTTTTTCGCTTTGTCCAAATGAATTATTAGCTGAAAATATATCGGACTCAAGGTCAGGGGCTACCATGATACAAGTATTAAAGATTGGCCATACTGACTCTGTATTGAGGTACTCATCTACGATGCCATGCAATACTCTGTTGCCCATAGAGTGACATAGTATACTGAGCTTAGATTGAGTTCGATTTGTTATTTGCTGGATAGATTTGATTATAGATGCAGATCGTTTACCTTTTTCATAAGCGACATCGCGACACTGATCATAGATAAAACCTGCATCCCATATGATAGAAATGACTAATCCATAAGGGTTAGATTCTTGGGCAAATACATGCTGGTGCAGAGAGGAGGTGATTTCTCCAAAAAAAGGGTTTTTATTTGCCCATAATCCATGTATGTGTACAAGAATATTCTGTCGATCTTGAGGCAATAGTTGCAAGGAATTTGTAATACTATCTAGCCAGTTTTCTAGCTCCTTATCTTTCTCAAAAGGATGTCTCTCAGGTTTATAATTTTTATCCATGGTCATACTACCAAATTCACTTTGGATATCACTTGAGACCTTGGTTTCTGACCAATGCAAGTAGTAGTGTTCCGTAGGTGCTAGTGTATCGGGATCTACATTGGAATTACCGGAAAACCAAGCTAACATCGAAAGGGCCATGATAAAGTTTCTTATGAAAATGTTCATTGTAAGGGTAACGTAATACCCCTCAACTTTGTTAGCTTACAGATCAAAGAAATATATCTATGTCCAAAATAGTATTTGCACATGCCAATGGATATCATCCTGATATTTATCTTGCTATTTTTGATAAGCTAGATGGAGTGAGTGTTTATAGCATTTTATTTTGCCCCTATG
>JAHDGW010000317.1 GCA_020631635.1 Saprospiraceae bacterium | reverse complement strand
TAAGGTGTAAGCTCAAATATAGTTATAAGACGATGTTAATCTAAGTAGTCACACATTTTTAACAAAACACCCCTACTTATTATATAATTAATTATCCAATAGATCAGGGCGGCGTTCTCTCGTACTTTGATAACTCTTCTCTTGGCGCCATTGTTCGATTTTTCCATCATCACCAGACAATAATATGTCTGGTACGACAGCTCCTTTGTAATTGGCCGGCCTTGTATATATTGGTGGCGCCAGTAGATCATCCTGAAAGCTGTCAAATAATGCACTGGACCCATCATTTAATACTCCTGGAATAAGGCGTCCTATAGAATCTACTAATACTGCTGCCCCCAACTCTCCCCCACTCAAGACATAGGAACCAATACTTATTTCCCGTGTAATATAGATATCTCTGATCCTTTGATCGACCCCTTTGTAATGACCGCAGAGTATGATGATATTTTCATAAGTCGATAATTCATTTGCATGGCTTTGTTCGTACAGTTGACCATCAGGCGTCATGTATATTACTTCATCGTAGGCTCGTTGTGCTTTAAGCTTTTCGATAAGTATTGAGATTGGTTCTATCATCATCACTAATCCTGCTCCACCGCCGTATTGATAATCATCGATCTGACGATGCTTACCTATGCCGTACTCTCTTAAATTGTGAATAACAACTTCTAACAAGCCTTTATCTTGAGCCCTCTGCATGATAGAGTGACTCAAGGGGCTAGCAAGTAGATCAGGCACTGCTGATATAATATCTATCCTCATCTACTTACTATCCTCTTTTAAAATACTAGTTAATCTTAATCAGCTCTACTTCAAAAATCAAAGCAGAATATGGCGGGATTACAGGAGCTGATCCTCTGGCGCCATACGCTAGATCATACGGAATATATAGTTTCCATTTATCTCCTTCTTTCATCTGGCTCAGGCCTTCTTGCCATCCTCTTATGACTTGGTTTAGCCTAAAAGCAATAGGCTCTCCTCGCTGTACAGAACTGTCAAATACTGAACCATCGATCAGCATACCATGATAATGCGTAGTTACTTGATCACTTATGCTAGGTGATACGGCTCCCGTACCTTTCGTCATTACTTCGTACTGAACACCACTTTCAAGCACTGTTACTTCCGCTCTTTTCGCATTTTCTGCTAGAAATTGCTCTCCTGCTATTTTATTTGCTTCTAACATTCTCTCTTTTTTACTTTTTTCAAATTTTCGGATAATCATTTTAGAATCCTTGGCTTCGATCTTTAAGTCTTCCCCCTTCATGGCATCTTTGATACCTTGTTGTAAGACTTTATTCAGCCTTTTCATATCATGCTGTTCTCCCTCTAGATCTTTGGCTATTTCTACACCTAAAGCATAATAAAGGCTATCACTTGCATTTTTTAAATCTTGTGCAAACGCAGAAAACGATAGCACCATTGCAAAACTTGCTAAAAGAAATCTCATTATGATTTTTTTAATTCATTATAATAATGGAAGAAATAAGGAATAGTTTCAATCCCTTTGAAGTAATTATACACTCCATAGTGCTCGTTTGGCGAGTGGATATCATCGCTATCCAATCCAAATCCCATCAATACAGACTTTACTCCAAATACTTCTTCAAATAAAGCAACAATGGGGATACTACCACCCGATCGCTGAGGTATCGGTGCTTTTCCAAACGTCTTTTCCATAGCGAGATGAGCAGCTTTATACTCTGCAGTATCCGTTGGAGTTACTGCGGGTTGACCTCCATGATGCGGGTTGACCTCTACTTTTACTCCTTTGGGTGCTATCGACTTAAAGTGATCTGAAAATAATTGTGTAATCTTATCAGGATCTTGATTAGGCACCAGTCGCATAGATATTTTAGCGAAAGCCTTGGACGGGAGTACCGTTTTCGCTCCTTCTCCGGTATATCCTCCCCACATTCCATTGACGTCTAAGGTGGGGCGTATGGATGTTCTTTCTAATGTTGTATATCCTTTCTCTCCATGTATATCTTCAATCTCAAGGTCTTTCTTATATGTCTCTAGTGAAAAGGGTGCTTCATTCATCTTAGTTCTGTCCTCGATAGATACCACTTCTACGTCGTCATAAAAACCGGGAATAGTGATATGATTATTTTCATCTTTTAGACTTGCAACCATCTCACATAATGTATTGATCGGATTAGCCACGGCACCACCATATACACCACTATGCAGATCTTTATTAGGTCCAGTAAGCTCAACCTCTACATAACTCAATCCTCGTAGACCTACCGTAATAGAAGGTACATCATTGGCAATAATCGACGTATCACTCAATAATACTACATCACAAGCCAGTTTATCAGCATTAGCTTTACAAAATATGCCTAGGTTATCAGAACCCACTTCTTCTTCACCTTCTATCATAAATTTGACATTACAAGGTAAGCTATCTTTCGCCATCATAGCTTCAAAAGCCTTGATATGCATATACATCTGACCTTTATCATCACATGCTCCACGTGCAAATATAGCGCCTTCTGGATGTAGTTTAGTCTTTTTGATCACGGGCTCAAATGGCGGTGAATCCCAAAGATCTAAAGGGTCTGGTGGTTGCACATCATAGTGCCCATATACGAGTACAGTAGGTAGAGCAGGATCAAATAATTTTTCACCATACACTATAGGATGACCTGCTGTCTCATGAAGCTCCACCTTATCGGCACCTGCACTTTTCAGTTTATCAGCTACAAACTCAGCTGTCTTTCGTACATCGCCGGCATATGCGGAGTCCGCACTTACCGAGGGAATTCTGAGTATCTCAAGCAACTCATCAAGAAACTGCTTTTCATTCGATTTTATATAAGATTGTACCTGCTCCATAATCTATTTTCATTTTACACCGCAAAAGAACGATGTTTTATCAATATAACTTCAATCGTTTTAATATTATTCTATCCATTTCTGCAGGCGAGACATCTACATTTAATTTTCCATCCGCAGCATATGCGAGTGATCCTGTTTCTTCTGAAACTACAATAGATAGCACTCCAGCACTCTCGGTCACTCCTATTGCCGCTCTGTGTCGCAATCCTAGATCAGATGAAATCTCAGCGGAGTCACTGACTGGCAATACACAGCTAGCCGCTAATATCTTGTCACCACTGATGATCATGGCCCCATCATGTAATGGACTATTTTTAAAAAATATATTTTCGATCAAGCTACTCGACACATCCGCATTGACGGCCGTGCCTGTGCTTGCAATATTTTGCCATAGGAGATTATCAGAGATTACAATCAATGCTCCCATTTTATGCTCAGACATCCATCTTAGTGCCTTCGATATTTGTAACTGACTTTTCTCCGCAGTAGCATCTTTACCTACAGAATTACCAAAAAGATTATTCAGAAAAGGAAATCGACCTCTAGTCGTGGTATTTCCGATCATCAACAAAAACCTTCTCACCTCTGGTTGAAAAATAATCACTATTATCAAAACTCCTACATCTACAAACTTGTCAAGAGCTATAGAAAGGAGCTTCATTTCTAGAACGGTCACGATCCAGTACGTAGCATAAAAAATGACCACCCCTATAAAAATATTAAACGCTATACTACCCCTCAGCAATTTATATATCCTGTACATGAGATATACCACGATCAATATATCCAATACATCCCAAATCCGAATATTTTCAAAATAAGTACCTTCCAGCATGACCT
>JAHDGW010000316.1 GCA_020631635.1 Saprospiraceae bacterium | reverse complement strand
AATCAAAGCAAATAGGGCATGATCCACAGGTAATAGCAGCGGGAAGGAGAGTAAACGATTATATCCCTCATTTTATTGCCAAAAAAGTAGTCACTACGCTTATTGAACATGGTAAAAATCCTGGTAATAGTAAAGTTTTAGTCATGGGCGTAACCTTTAAAGAAGATGTTTCTGATATCAGAAACTCTAAGGTTGCTGATTTGATCAAAGAGCTTATGGATTATTCTATGAATGTGCATGTCGTCGATCCTCATGCATCTGCCAATGAAGTAGCACATGAGTATAATATTTCGATGATCGAGGAGCCATTAGGAAAGTATGATGTCATATTAATCGCAGTTGGTCATAAAGAGTATAAAGCATTGACAAAAGAAGAGTTGCAAAATTTGTCTAAGGACCAGCTGACTCTATTTGATATTAAAGGGGTAATGGATGCTAATCTCTTTATTAATTATTGGAAGCTTTAGAAAAAATCAAAAATATTTAAAAACTTAGATATGAAAACTAGGGCGATTATTCAGGCAAGAATGTCTAGCAAGAGGTTGCCTGGTAAATCTCTTATGGATTTGTGTGGTCGGAGTTTAATATATCGGGTTGTCGAAAACATAAAATCGTTTAATTGCATTGATGAAGTTATTATTGCTACCACCTATTTAAAAGCGGACGACCCCTTAGAAGAAGAATGCAAAAAACTTGGAGTACAAATCTTTAGAGGACACCCATTAAACGTTTTATCAAGATTTATAAAATGCTCTTTAGACTTAGAGGATAGAGATCTTGTTCTCAGATTTACAGCTGACAACCCTCTTTATAATTTAAAAATAACTCAAGAACTAATCTCGAAGCATAAAAGCAAATTCGTAGACTATACCTATATCGAGGGTTTGTCACATGTTGCTCCTGAAGCAATACAAGCATCTGCTTTCAGGTATATGGAAAAAATTATGGCTACTGAATACGAACAAGAACATGTTACTCCATTTTTAAGAGGCAATCAGGATATAATAAAAACTCAAAGACTTCCTGAAAATTTTTGGGATTTAAATAAAGAACTAAGCAAATATTTAACCATAGATACACTAGAAGACTACAAGCGAATGGTTGATTTGGGGAATAAATACCCTATTTATAAAGAGGATAATATAGTTGTAATCTATAAGTGGCTTAATGAACATCTGAGCCGTAAATCATAGAAATAATAAAAATAATAAAAGTATATAATCATGAATCTTAATAAAAAGTCCATACTAGTTACTGGAGGAACCGGTTCTTTTGGAAAAAAGTTTATTGAAATGCTACTCGATAAATACCCAGAGATAGGAAGAATAATTGTTTATTCTAGAGATGAATTGAAACAGTTTGAAATGTCTCAGGTTTTTAATCCAATAAAATTTCCAGCAATGAGATATTTTATTGGAGACGTAAGAGATAAATCAAGACTAAAAAGGGCTTGCGAAAATGTAGATGTAATTATACATGCAGCCGCTTTAAAACAAGTTCCGGCTGCAGAATACAACCCAATGGAATGTATTAAAACAAATATTTTCGGTGCTGAGAATGTTATTGATGCAGCCCTTGATATGGGAGTCAAAAGAGTAGTTGCACTGTCAACAGATAAGGCAGCAGCACCAATAAACCTATATGGGGCTACAAAACTGTGCTCCGATAAATTATTTGTTGCAGCAAATAACATGAAAGGTCAAAGAGATTTAAGACTATCTGTAGTACGATACGGAAATGTAATGGGTTCTAGGGGTTCCGTGGTGCCTTTCTTTATGAATAAAAAAAAATCGGGAGAATTGACAATCACTGACGAGAGAATGACGCGGTTTAATATATCTTTAGAAGAAGGAGTTCTTATGGTTCTTCATGCATTAGAAAATGCTTGGGGAGGAGAAATTTTTGTACCTAAGATTCCATCTTATAGAATAAATGATCTTGCAGACGCAATAGGTCCTGATTGTAAAAAAACGATAGTCGGAATAAGACCAGGTGAAAAAATACATGAAGAAATGATCACGTCATCTGATTCATTTAATACAGTTGATGTTGGTACATATTATGCAATATTACCACAAACTTTCAGGTATACTAAAGAAGAATATATGAAAAAAATGAATGCAAAGTCGGTTCCTAATGACTTTGTATACAATTCCGGGAGGACCAATGAAGTGTGGCTTAAGGTAGTTGAGATTCGAGATTTAATAAAGAAACACGTAGATCCGAACTTTACGATTTAATCTAAACATCTCATCGAACTAGCAAGTTAATGCATTTAGAAAACAAACGAATTTTAATATTAGGAGCTTCCTCTTGGCTTGGCTATTTGTTGTTACAAAATCTAAGTTTGTCAAATGCAATTTTAGCAGGTTCAATATGCTCGAATGATATCTTTTTAGGTCAAAGTGTGAAAAAATATACTATATCTAATCTAATAACATGTAAAGAAGCTTTAATTGATTTTGAACCAAATATTGTAATTAATTTTCTTAGAGGTGAAAATGATGAAGGTTTTTCTATTCATAATGAAATAGTAAAACTAATTGCTAGAACCAATGGCTATTACATGTATGCATCATCTGTATTGGCATTAGACGGATATAGCTTGGGCACTCCACTTGAGGAGAGCCTACAACCTAAAAGTATTTCAGCATACGGACAATTTAAAGCAAAATGTGAGCTCAAGTTGTTAGCATCCAATATAAACTATTCAATTATTAGATTCGCATCTGTACAAGGATGGGTGCCACATAAATTAACTAGAAACGAGCTTTTCTTGAAAAAGCTTCAGCAGAATGACAAAATAACTGTTGATAAGGGAGTCATTCAAAATAGATTGTCAGCAGACAAGCTTATTTATGGTTTACGGGCTTTATTAAAGAGACGAGAGGTTGGAGTTTTTCATTTCGGTACTGAAGATCACTCTGATGAAATTGATTTTTTAAGAAGGCAAGCTAAACAGTTTGGATACAATCCAGGATTAATCGTAGAAGGCAAAAGGAGAGATGTAAATCTAGTAGCTATACCTAATGGTATTAATCAAATTTTAGGGAATTCTTATAAGTCTTCCGAAGAGGATACATTGAGGGACTTACTTCTACTTGATGGGTTGAAAATATATAAAAAATCTATATAAAATGGGTATTCAAATTAATGAGCGTAAAATAGGGAAAGAACATCCAGTATATTTTATTGCCGATATTGCCTCGAATCACGGAGGAGACTTGTCTAAAGCCAAAGAACTCATTTACGCCTGCAAAGAATCAAAGGTTGATGCGGTAAAAATGCAAAACTTTTCAGCTGATACTATAGTATCAGATTATGGTTTTAAAAATTTGAAAGGTGTGGAAACACATCAAAGCAAATGGAAAACATCCGTTTTTGATTCGTATAAAGCAGCTTCAATACCATTTGAATGGACTTTGGAACTCAAGGAGCTAACAGATTCTCTAGGAATGGATTACTTTACATCTCCTTATTCATTAGAATTGGTAAAAGCGGTTGAGCCTTATGTGTCGGCATTTAAGCTGGGTTCTGGAGATATTACATGGCTTGAAGAAATAGAGGCCATGGCCTCTTACTCTTATAAGCCATTACTGATTGCTACAGGGGCATCCAGTCTAGATGATGTTAAGAGAGCGGTTAATACTGCATTGGCTAAGTCTAAAAATATATTGCTGATGCAATGTAATACAAAT
>JAHDGW010000315.1 GCA_020631635.1 Saprospiraceae bacterium | reverse complement strand
ATCCGTTAATACAAAAGCCTATCTAAACATAAAAGCTTGATAAAAGACTTACCTTTGATAGTATCATATGATATTATCATGAGTTATAAGCCACCATATCATATCACTCCTGTAGCGCTAGCTTTGATTCAAGACATTGCAATGCGACTGGGGCAAATCAATTTTCTAAACTTACAACAACCACCTACTGTACTGCGTAGAGAAAATCGTATAAAATCTATTCATTCCTCGCTGGCGATCGAGGGAAATAGCCTCTCACTTGATCAAGTCACTGCACTGATCAACCAGCAAAAAGTCATTGGAAATGTCAATGATATCATAGAAGTTAAAAATGCGATTGCCGTCTATGATCAACTCCATACATTTAAACCTACTCGGAAATTAGATCTACTGAAAGGGCATAAAATGCTGATGCAAGATCTTATTACCTCAGCTGGAGAATTTAGAAAGGGATCCGTGGGGATCGTAAAAGGTGATAAAGTGGCACATCTTGCTCCACCATACCATCTTGTTCCTGATCAAATCAAAAAACTACTATCCTATCTTAAACACAAAGAAGAGCTTACCCTGATCAAAAGCTGTGTTTTTCATTACGAATTTGAGTTCATACATCCATTTCAAGATGGAAATGGCAGAATGGGTAGACTTTGGCAGACGCTTATATTGATGCAGGAGTTCCCTGTCTTTCAATTTACTCCGATTGAATTAATGATCAAAAATCATCAGCAGGAGTATTATCAAGTTCTTGCTGAATCTGATAAGGTAGGTCACTCTACCCCATTCATCGAATTTATGTTGCTCAGAATTAAAGAAGCACTAGATGAGCTATTGCAGATCACTAATATAGAAGATAGTTTCCAAACCCGCATAAGCATCGCAAAAGATCATTTTGCAAATACTCGGTTCAGTAGAATAGATTACATGAAACTGCATAAAAAAATATCAACAGCCACCGCCAGCCGTGACTTGAAAAAAGCAATACAAGATGGTATCATACAAAAAGAAGGCGAAAAGAACCAGACCAGGTATCGATTTTCAAGTACCACTTAGTGTTCAAATACATGGTTTGTACAAACTTGAAAGGCCAATAAGGTAAGTACATAACATCGAGGTCGGAGACCTCAACGATCTCGATATGTATCACCTCTATCAACCTACTCCACCAACATCCGACCGCCCTCACTATGACTAATAAACTCAGGTGCATACATACTCTGAATACTAGCCATACCAACAGAATAATCACCTTCATGCACGACGCGTAATGGATACTCAAATACATAGGTGCCTTTCGCTAAATGACCGATGTAGAAATGAGAAGCAAGGTCTCTTGTACTTTCGTAGTAGCCGAATCCTGACTTCCATTTGTATTGGCTGATTACGTTTTCGGGCTCTAGTCCTGATGGTCTTAGATCTTTGAGATGTAGGTAATTCATCGAACGATCGGATCGGATCTCGATTCTACTGATGATACGATCACCAGGTGCTAGTTTAGCATTATCGTCGAGTTCAATCAACTGTGATCCATAGTCTGTGCTGATCTCTTTGAAGAGCTGTTTTTTGACTTGGAGCGGGTTGTCTTCATGAGACTTGACCTTGTCTATGTCTTCAAAATACTGATAATAAGTACCACCCCAAGAGACTTGCTCATTGGGATTATAGATTTTGATGCTGCTTAGGTTCTCATCCAATGATGCCTGATCCCATGTCTTTTTGAAATATCCGGTTGCAGTTTCTAGCTCATTTTTCGTGATCTCCAATTTCTTGTCATCCAACCAAATATCTGCGCTACCCTCTTCCATGATCCACGGTGTAATACCTTCTGATTCGCCATCGATCAAGAGTGCATATATTGCTGTGGCTGTGGCACTGCCGCTTTGCCAGTGATTGGTACGTTTATTATTGAGCAACCAGATCTTAGCATCGGTGATGAAATTTTTATTATAGTTGATCTCGCTGAAAAATGACAACAACATCGCATGAGATTCAATCGGTAGATCTTGCCAGTGATAGCCATTACCTAGATTCCAATATCGACCGAGATCATCCTTATAAAATGACCGCTCCACAAGAGATGCTTTGATAGCTTCATAGGTAGCATCATCATTTCTATAGAAATATAATCCCATCATCGCCTGTGCATATAGATTTTTATTATTCCAATGCTCTTGCGACTCTTTCCAATAGAAAGAATATGCTTTTTGAGCTTTCACAGGTATCTCTTGTGATCTGAAACTACGTAGGTATAGGTATTGTATACTGAGGTACTCTAAATGGTCAATATCATCAGACCATGCATTAGGGTAATGCTTCAGTACAGTTTCGTACCGCTTATTCAATTGCTCATCTGCATATTGATAGGCCCGAGAGAGCATATTCTGTACTTGATAGTTACTTTCATCCAAGGCATCTAGTGAGATCAATCGTTCTAAGGACTCAATTACTTGCTGTGTAATTGTGATATTCTCTTGACTACCACTTACCCAAGGAAATGCACCCGATGGTAATTGTAGATTGGTCAATTGCTGGATGTCTATTTGTAGCTCTGACTTCATTCTATCATTGTCGAACAAAATCGAAATATCCTTTTTCTGTTGGGTCTCACCCTGTGCAGTTCTCACCCAAGGAGTCTCTTCTAGCAATGCAGATTTCAGTTCGATGTTCTTTTCTAGGTTGCTTTTGAGAGCATCAGAATTTGTTCTTGTCCACTCTTCATATACTTTTTGGATTCGAGGATGGGCTTTTGAGATACGCTGTGCTAGCATATTGGCATAGATACGATGCTGTAAAGAACTCGTGGTGGGATGCGGACTCTTATGTAAATATGGTAATGCCTGTACTGCATACCAGACAGGGCTACTACTATACTCCAAGGCAAATAGATAAGGATTTGCCGTCTTACTATCCCGATTATAGCTACCTAGATCAAACTGCTTAGTCTCACCACCTTTGACATACAGCACTTTAGCTTCTGTGACCATGATCTGATCCGTCAATACAGGCAGTATATCTGATTGACCATCAGTGTGATCATTGGCTTCTACGGTGACCACATATTTAATCACTCCAGTATAAGCATCTGGTACTTGGATGGTCCAAGTTACTTTTTCTGATGCTGCCTTGGCAACATCGATTTTGATATACTCATCCTGCAAGCCAAACTGATCACTCACGTCCTCTCCCGAGAATACATCCAGTATGTGAAGCTTTGCTTTTGCTTCGAAATCCTGATCCGATAGATTGCTTACCGTTGCTGGAAACTTAATCTCATCCCGACATCTCAAAAACCGAGGTGGATTAGGTAAGATCATCACATCTTTCTGCGTTTTTACTAACTGCGTTGCAAAACCATATCGCATCTGATGATCATGCGCTACGGCTTGAAACTTCCATGAGGTAAGCGCATCATTCATTTTGAAATCCACTTTTATGTTTCCGTCACGATCCGGCTTAAGCGCTGGATAGAAGAATACGGTTTCGTTTAGGTTTTCTCTTAAAGATACTTTTGCTTCTTTGGTGTCCGACTCATTACCTTCAGCCTGATCCTTTACTATTCCATTTTCTGCATTTATGGTTGTCACGGCATATCCGAGACTTTTCTTTTCACTCTTGATACCAAGTCCCGAAACAACTACCTCATCCATCATCATTTCTGGTTGCCTAGCTTTTGATCGTTTCTGCATTGGTGCGGTGCTTACTCCATCTATGTAGTAGTCCGTC
>JAHDGW010000314.1 GCA_020631635.1 Saprospiraceae bacterium | reverse complement strand
ATGCCCAGTTTAGTATTGATAATACTGGTGATCACGCCGCCTTTATTGCTCATTTTGATACAACGGATGCGTTGATCAAACCACATCAATTATACAAATGGAAGAGAGGAGAAGGGCTGGAAAAAATAGCAGACCCTAATGCCAGCATCTTACGACAAGGCCAAAAAATAAGTGAGTATTATGAGCCACGATTTTCTGAAGAAGGAGATCGTATTTTATACGGAATTGCAGATCATCCTATCTTGCAGGATACTTCTTTGCTCAGTGAAGAGATCGTCAATGTAGAAGTCTGGTCTACAGATGATTCAAGGCTATTTACTCGTCAAAACGTAGACCTTTCTGAGGATGAAGAGGCCTCATATGTAGTGGCGTATGATATCAACAGAAAGAGTAATATACAGATAAGTTCTGAGCATAAGCCTAATGTCAGGATATCTGACAAGTCTACTCATCGGTATGCGATTGCATCGCATACCGAATCATATGATAAAGAGATGTCTTGGCTGGGGCAGAGAAGACGAGATATCTATGCGATAGATCTCAGCAATGGTATGCAATCACTCATCGAAAAAGAAACGGATGGATCCCCGAGACTATCACCTGCGGGTAAATATGCATACTGGTACAGTAGAGTCGATACCGCTTGGTACGCTTACGCATTTGAATCCAAAAGAAAGATACAATTGACCTCCAATGAGCTAGGGATATTCTATGACGAGATCAATGATAGACCCATGCATCCCTGGAATTATGGTAATGCAGGTTGGTCTCAAGATGATGCTCATTTTTATATCAATGATCGATATGACATTTGGGAGTTTGATATGGTTACTAATCGCAATAAGAAATTGACCGATGGTCGCAAGGATAAAATTAGATATCGGTATGATGCGTTGAATGAGGAATTAGAATTTGTCCCTAGAGACTCTACACTAATGCTCAGCATCTTTGATTTTAAGGACAAGTCTACAGGGTATGCCTCTATACATATCGCTGATGGTAAATTAAAGACCCTTCATCGAGACCACTATGAGTATGAAAACTATCCACTTAAAGCTCGTAAATCAGATGTAATAATAACGACCAAGGAATCTTTCAAGGTATTTCCAGACTTGTTGATTACGGATACAAAATTTGAGAAATACAAGAAGATTTCTAATGCAAATCCTCAACAGCAGTATTATGCTTGGGGTAGTATAGAGCCATTTAGTTGGACAGCTCCTAGTGGTAAAGTCGTAGACGGTATGATAGTGAAACCAGCAGACTTTGATCCTAAAAAGAAATACCCCCTTTTGGTAAATTTTTATGAAAAGAGTAGCGATCGTCTGCATAGGCATCGACCTCCAGCTCCTGGAAGGTCAACGATCAATTATACAATATACGCCGCCAAGGGTTACGTAATATTTAATCCGGATGTCTGGTATACCGATGGATATCCTGGGCAGAGCTGTTATGATCATGTCATATCAGGAGTAGAAGCTTTACTGGAAGAGGGTTATATTGATCAATCGAAAATGGGAGTGCAGGGACATAGCTGGGGCGGATATCAGATTGCCCATCTATTGACCAAAACAAATATGTTTAAATGTGCGGAGGCAGGTGCTCCCGTCGTCAATATGACCAGTGCCTACGGCGGTATACGCTGGAGATCAGGTCGTAGTCGGATGTTTCAGTACGAGCATACGCAGAGTCGTATAGGTGGTACATTATGGGATAAGCCTGATCTATACTTAGAAAATTCTCCTTTATTTAATACCGATAAGGTCAATACACCTGTACTGATTCTACATAATGATAACGATGGCGCCGTACCATGGTATCAAGGGATAGAATATTTCGTTGCGCTACGTAGATTGGGTAAAAAAGCATGGATGCTCAATTACAATGGTGAACCTCATTGGCCGGTAAAGTGGCAAAATCGTATGGATTTTCAAAAACGGATGGCTCAGTTTTTTGATCATTATTTACTGGACCAACCTATGCCTTCATGGATGAAAAATGGAATGAAGGCTACAGAAAAATCCAAGAGGCAAGGATTAGAATTATTGGAATAAATGGGAAATTATCATGCAGCCATTTTCATCCTACATTGATATTAAGACTATGAAGAAAGTCCTTGTAGTATTATTGAGCATATTAATTATTTGTTCCTGTAAGACGTCCAAAGAAATCACTCCCTCAAACTTAGTCGTTACAGAAAAGATGCAATCAAAGGATGAGATTGAGTACGATCGGTTCTTAAGTAAGATTAAGCGACTTAAGTCTTCATTAAAGACTCATGATTATAGTTCTGCAAACTCTATTATGCGCATGTTGGAGTATGATATGAAAAGAGAAATAGGGCAGACCAAAGCTCTACTGAGTACAGAGGTAGAGGAACGAGAAGCACTCGAATCAATATTCAAAAAACAACAGTTAATGGCTAGGCAATTGTCTCGATTTACCTTTAAAAAAGGAGACCCCTTTCAAAAAATAACTGCTGCAGTCAACCAATTAAATAAATTTGCAGATACCATGAAGCCATAATGATTGTTGATTTTTTATATCAATCTGATATACTAAAGTAATTTGAAAAATATATTCCTCAAACTAGATGAGGAAATCTATCAAGGTACTAAGCAGCTATTGGCACATAGTAAGCATAGTCGCAATCGTTATATCCATGAAGCCCTAATCAATATCTGAAAGGGAGGAGGCTCGCTGAGCAATTGGAAAAAGCCTGCTCAAGTACCATGAGGCTTACATGATATTATCAATGAAAACTTACCAATTGTACTTGAGCTCTAATCTATTGCTAATAATTACAACAGTCTGATGATGATCAAACTTAAGCTTGAGAAAATATTTTCGTATTTTAGGTGGCTTATAAAATGTAAAAGAATGAAGAAAAAGATTGTTGTTTTTGTATCGCTTATGTTCATGATAAGCTCATTTGTACAGGGTCAATCTTCTAAAAATTTGGGAATATTCTTAGGACTTCATCAGTACAAGATATCAGGAGAGGAGGAAGAGTTTTTTACTATGAATTCTAAAAATGGATTTTCATTTGAAGGACTGATCCAGTATGATTTATCGGGAGCTTGGGTACTATGGACTGGTTTGGGTTTTATATCAAGTCAGATTGACACCCAAGATTATTCGGTGACATTTGGTACCGACCTTACTGGAAATGGATTTGATTTAGCAAGATCGTATATGAAGTATAAAGGAGTAAGTCAGAGCCTATCTATACCGATAGAAGTAAGTTATGAATTGAGTAAAACGAAATTAGTTCCCTATGTCAAAATGGGAATGAAAGGTATGCTCACCTTTAATGATAACATAGAAGTAAGAGTGAGAGAGAGTGGAATGCCCGAACGAACTACGGTATTTCCAGAATCTATAACTAGAGTATTCGGTGTACGTGTTGGATCTGCTATTGGGCTCAATTTTAAATCTAATACAGGATCCAGCTTTTTTCTGGAATTCCATGCAGAGTATATGCCAAAGGCTTACCGAGAAAATCTTCCTGGATTCCTGCTTAGTGAATCTTCCAGACGTGATTTAGGTTTGAAGTCTGGTGTTATGTTTTGAGGCATATGGATAGCCTAAAGATGAATAATTCCATTTATAATATGAAATGACGCATGCCTGATACGAACTATATTCAATATCTGCGTTAAAAATACTCGGCTTAGCTAAGGCTATGCCTGTGTTTTTTACCTTGATCTCGAATATATTTCATAAATCATCTTATC
>JAHDGW010000313.1 GCA_020631635.1 Saprospiraceae bacterium | reverse complement strand
TGCATACGTCCATACGGACAGATCGTAGTGCATACTTGTTCTCTCATAAATGCAAATACTCCATAAAATAAACCCGTGAGCACAACCATGGCGA
Source organism: Saprospiraceae bacterium (assembly GCA_020631635.1). GTDB lineage: Bacteria > Bacteroidota > Bacteroidia > Chitinophagales > Saprospiraceae > JAHDGW01. The sequence goes on along the minus strand of JAHDGW010000313.1, from coordinate 3,647 downwards.
TAAATATGCCTATGCTTTCAGAAATAGGCGAAAATAAGAGAGACCATACTCGCTCTACACCTATAACATAGGCAAGGAAGGTATGCGTTATAAAAATAGATATAAGTATGAATAGCGCATGCTTCAATCCCTTTTTCATAGTTTTATTTAGATCCCAGCTTCTTTTATTTAGCTTTTTTTGTTGTGAAAAAGTACCTTCTATGACATACTCAATAGGACGAAACACCAGCTCCATAAAAACAGTCTGTGGACATACCCATCCACAAAAAACTCGACCATATACAACTGTAAATAGCGCTATAAAAAGAATACCAATGAGCATGGCAATCACGAAAAGGTGGAAATCTTGTGGCGCAAAATAATGTCCTAGAATTATAAACTCCAAATCGGGAACATTAAAAAGCATTAAAGGTCTACCTGCTACTTTAATAAATGGCATAACAAACAAAACAAGCACCAGAATATACCCTATAACTTTGCGATAATTATAAAATTTACCACTAGGTTGTCTAGGGAATAACCATATCCTTTTCCCAGAAGCATCTACTGTGCTTATTTTATCTCTAAAGGATGAGTGGCTAGCTATGGTACTCATTTATTGATACTTTTAACGATTAAATTTTTACTCTTGATAACTCAAGTCTTTTTCGTCCAAATCTGGATTTTCGCTAACGTATTTACTGCCCTGTGGATCCTTTGCATTGGTAGGTGTAGAGCCTTGTATGCTCATAATATAGCTTGCTACTTTTTGTATATCACTTGGACTGAGTTGTGCTTTCCAAGCTATCATCCCTTTCTGTGGGACACCATATTTAATTCTTTTGAATACATTAGCTATACCACCACCATGTAGCCAGTAATCATCTGTCAGATTAGGACCTACTCCACCTCCTCCGTCAACCCCATGACAAGAAGCACAATTCACCGAATATATCACTTTGCCTTGAGCCAATGCCTTACCATCTAAGACCGTTACATTTGATTCATCTACGAGATTAGCTTGTCCTTTGAGATATGCCCGACGAGCAATTTCGGCATTTCTCATCTCCGTGGCATACTCTATTTCCATATTCGAAGCATAATCAGAGTAGTGATAATAATAGATATAGCCTACCGCAAATATTATTGATAAATAAAAGCCATATAACCACCAAGGTGGCAACTTATTATCGAGCTCATAAATACCATCATGTGCATGCTCAAGTAATATATCAGACTCTTTTTGCACCGGCACAATAGACCAAGCCCGGTTATATGCTCTTTGAAAAATATTAGGCTGGTCGGGAGCTGATTCCTTTTCTACATATAACTCAGGATTAATAGATCTGCGATATGTATATATGATATTTTGAAATAGTCTTCCTAGCGTTACCATAGATCCTAAGATGACAGCAAGACCTAGTAGCAGGACAATATTTTCTAGTACCCAAGTGAGCCAATGATCTTCTTTGACTGTAGATTCAACTGCTTGTGCATGTACACCTACCAGTGTCACGATACTTAGACATACTGTATATATTGATTTTTTTACATTCATGATACTATGATTATTGAGGTAGTGAATCTTCACAATCATCGAGTGGGAGATTAGACAATCTTGCCACTTCACTCTTGTCTTTGATAAAAATGAGATATGCCGATAAGGTAAAAACGAAGAAGAAAGTGAGTAGAGCAAATAATGCCATCCAATCAAAATCACCGAGCTTTTCTAAAATATATTTGTACATGACTTCTCTTTTTAATTGTTATTTACTACACCTTCTGCTTGGATATCCGTACCCATGCGCTGCAGATAGGCAATGAGAGCTACGATCTCTTTATTCTCTAGGTTTTCTTGTTCTATACCTTGTTCATTGAGTTCTTTAACAATCCTTCTCGCTTGAGCATTGATTGCCTTCTGTACTTGCTCATCTTCTGTAAACTCATATGGAGTGTTGAGATACTTGAGTACTTTGATTTTGGCAAACGTATACTCTGTATCCAAATCTTGATCGATCATCCACTCATATGATGGCATGATAGATCCCGGAGACATAGATTCAGGGTCGAGCATATGGTTATAATGCCAACTGTGAGGATACTTATTACCTATACGATGCAGATCAGGTCCTGTCCGCTTACTTCCCCATAAAAATGGACGGTCGTATACAAACTCTCCAGATTTACTAAACTCACCGTATCTTTCGGTCTCCGATCTAAATGGTCGTATCATCTGCGAATGACAACTGACACATCCTTCGCGGATATATAGATCTCTACCCTCAAGCTCCAATGGAGTATAAGGCTGAACACTGGTAATAGTCGGTACATTTTTATCAATCACCAACATGGGGAATATCTCTACGATACCACCTATCAATACCACCACGGCACTAGCAACTAGCATCTGGATAGGTCTACGCTCTATCCATCTATGCCAAGAGACACCATCAGTCATTGGTATATCTTGTAAGGGTGCTGCACTCGCTTTAGTATCCCTGATGAGACTTCCTTGACGAGCCGTTTTGATCAGATTGTATGCCATCAAGAATACCCCAAGTACATAGATCGCTCCGCCCAAGCTTCTGAGCCCATACATCGGTATGATCTGAGTCACGGTCTCTAAGAAGTTTCCATAAGCCAAAAACCCATCAGCGGTAAACTGCTTCCACATCATACTCTGCGTCCATCCTGCCCAGTATAAAGGCACTGTGTAGAATATAGTACCAAGAGTACTCATCCAAAAATGAGTGTTAGCTAATCTTGTAGAGAATAATTTAGTCCCATATAATTTTGGCCATAGCCAATACAGGATACCAAAGGTCAACATCCCATTCCACCCTAGCGTACCGACATGAACGTGAGCTACTGTCCAGTCTGTATAGTGGCTTATCGCATTGATAGATTTGATACTCAACAGTGGGCCCTCTAATGTTGCCATACCATATGCAGTGATAGCAACTACCATAAATTTAAGGATAGGGTCTTGTCTCACTTTATCCCATGCCCCTCTAAGCGTCAATAATCCATTAAGCATACCACCCCATGATGGAGCGATCAACATAATACTAAATACCGTACCTAGACTCTGCGCCCAATCTGGAAGAGATGTATATAAAAGATGATGAGGACCAGCCCAGATATAGATAAATATCAATGCCCAGAAGTGAACAATCGACAGCCGATATGAATATACAGGTCTATTAGCGGCTTTAGGTAAAAAATAATACATCAAACCCAAGTACGGAGTCGTTAAGAAAAACGCTACTGCATTATGACCATACCACCATTGTATCAATGCATCCTGTACTCCTGCAAATACTGGAATACTATTCCACATATGGACAGGGATCTCAAGATTTTTGATCACATGTAGTAGCGTAACCGTTACCCAAGTACCGATATAAAACCATATGGCTACGTATAGATGCTGCTCACGTCTTTTGAATATGGTACCAAACATATTGAGCCCAAACACGATCCAAATAAGTGCTATACCTAAGTCAATAGGCCACTCCAATTCTGCATATTCTGCACTAGAAGTGTATCCTAATGGCAGCGTTATGGCTGCGGCTAATATGATTGCTTGCCATCCCCAGAAGTGAACTTTTGACAAAAAATCACTCCACATTCTAGCCTTCAATAACCGTTGTAGAGAATAATAAACT